>NZ_JAKMRT010000013.1:0-42793 GCF_025772225.1 Campylobacter sp. IFREMER_LSEM_CL1097
TCTTTGCTATGTAAATAATTATTTATAGCTTCTTTTAGTTTTTCCATATATTTATATTCTTTTTCTAATTCAAAGACACGATTTACATTAAGTGCAAACAATACTCCTTCTTTTAATTCATAAGAATTTTCTAAAAATAGTTTATCTAAAAATAAAATAGTATTTTTTATAATAAGCCTAGCTATTTCAGGCTTATTTTTTATATTTTTATATTCTATCAATAAGCATGTTGCAATTTTTAATTGTAATAAAGGATTTTTCACATCATAAACTATATTATTAAGTTGTTCTAAAATTTCTTCTTTTAATATAAAATCATTATATTTATGCTTAGAATAATTAGGATTGTAGTTATAAAAATAATATAAAAAATCAATACTATCTTTATATATTATATTTTTTTCATTTTTATTGATTTTATCTACTAACTCGCTAAATGAAACTATATTTTCACAGCCATTTAAGTCTAGCTCGAGTAAATCGCTTATGATCTTTGTATCTCCCATTTTAATTCCTTAACAATGCTATATATTCACTTTGTTTTTCGTTTAAGACTTTAAAAGTGCTTATCATGTAAGAAAATTCATCATCACTTAAACTATAAAGTTCTTTAACTAATAAATCATTTTTTGCTCTTAAGACATCATAAGCTTTTTTAGTTTTTGGAATTTCATCATCACTTGGTTGAGGCAGAGGAATTCTTTCTAAGTAGGTTTTGCTTACATTGATTTGCACCATATTTCTTATGATAAAATCAACCACTAAAGAATTAAACAAAGCCAAAGTAAATAAAATTCTTTCATAAGACACTACATCTATACAAATTTCATCATCTTTTAAAATATATAGTTTTGGTACATTTGCAAACATACTATGTCCAAAACCACAATTTTTTGGTAATAAAGAAGCTATCAAGGTTCTTTCATTTGTATCGCTTGCAACAGCCCTATAAGTAAATCTAAAAAATTCTCTATCATACTTTATCAATTCAGGCTTTAGTTCTTTGCTGGTGGCCTTTTTAGCTCTTAAAAGTTCTTTGCTTTTTAAACGCTCATCAAATTTAGCCTTTTTTAAAAAATAAGTAGCTTGGCTAAAATTTGCATTAAATTGATGTATCATTTTACCTTCATATAAGGGCAAAAGTCCTTCCCTAAACTCTTCTATAAACAAATCTTTATCACTAGTCATATTTAATTCTTGTCTAAAATCTATATAATCAAAAGACAAGGTTTGAAAAGTATTGTAGCATTTTCTTAGAATTTCTAAAGCTTGCTTGTCTTTTAGCTCCATTAAGGCTAGGTGAGTTGGGCTTAGCTTTTTGATATCTTCTAAACTTAGAGTTAAAATTTCATCTTTGTTTTTTAATGAGTTTATATCTGTTTTATAAAACATTGTTTTGATTTTGTGAGTGTGATTTGCTTGCGTGTTTTTTATAAGCATAAGAGCAAATTTATAGCTTCTATGAACATCTATAAAGATAGCTTTATTGTTTTCAAAACTATAAAAATACTCTAAAGTTTTATTTTCTAAAATTTCTTTTCTTAAAGTCAAGCTTCCATCTTCAAACATCAAAGCACTAGGAAGCACATAAGCTAAATTTCCATCTTGTTTTAAAAGAGAAAGATTTTTTTCTACAAAAAGACGAAATAAATTAATATCTTTTGTTAAAGAATTAGACATAAATGTGTTTTTATAATAAACATTAATTACATCTATATATGCTTTTTGTTTTTCATAATTTTGCTTTATATAATCTTTCACTAGCAAATTGTCTTGAATTTCTTTTTTCTTGCTAGCGATTAAGCTTCTATAATCGCTTTTATATTGTGGAAAGAAATCATTGTCACTAAATTCTGATTTATCCCAAGGTGGATTACCTATGATGATATCAAAGCCTTTAAAGACTTGATTTTCTATGATTTCAGGAAATTCTAACTCATAATTAAAGAAGTTAAATTCTTTTTGATATTTGCCGATGATAGCTTTTGCTTGTTCATTTTGGCTTAAATTTTGTATATCATCTTGACTTAGGGCTTTTAGAATTTGTAATTCTTCTTTGTTAGCAAAATGAAGTGAGTTGATATAGTCTAGATATAAATTTAACTTATCAAGCTTTGGTGTGATTTCATTTTGATAGATTTGTTTGGATTGTTTGATTTGTTCTTCGTTGGTATCTTGTAGATTATCAAGCTTTTCAAATACTTCTTGTAAAATTTCAAATTCTTGAGTAATGGAATTTGTGAAAATATTTTCTTTATTTTGCTTTATTAAATTTTCAAAATCACTTATACTTGAGCCTACCAAAGCATTGCCACATTTTATGTGATGTTCTATAAAAGAAAGTGGGGTTCCAAAGATAAAACTATCTATCCAAAGACTAAGCTTAGTAAGCTCTATACTAAATGGATTTAAATCCACTCCATAAATAATGCGTTTTAGCAAAAGTCGTTTTAAAACATCACTTTCATCTAACTCATAATCTTGCGTGAAATCTTTTATATGATTTGCGATATTTTCTTTTTCTTGTTCGTGGAGTTGCTTTAAATTTGTAAAATGTTCAAAATCTGATAAAACAATATGCGTGATAGCATTTAAAACCGCAACTAAAAAATGCCCACTACCGCAAGCATTGTCTAGAATTTTAAATTTCAAAATGTTTTCATTGTTTAGTTTGTCTTTTAAAGCACTTTGGATTAAAAAATTAGCTATGGATTGAGGTGTATAAAAGCTTGCACTTGCTTTTCTTGAGTTGCTAGTATTTTTTAGATAAATTTGTCCTTTTTCATAAAAGGTATATTTTTCTAATTTTTTTGATTTTTCTAAAATTTTAAAATCATAATTATCAAAATAACACTCTATTTCTTTTGATTTTTCTTTATAGCTTACATAGTAAATATGTTCATTTGCTACTTCAAAAAAGTAAGAAAGCAAGCCTTCATAAATCGTGCCTAAATGCTCTATGCTTAAGGTTTTATAATCTCTTTTAAAAGTTAAATTTTTATCTTTGTAGTATAATAATTGTTCTAAAATTTTCTTCAAGTCTTTATCGCTGAAAATCTTTGGTGTGTTTAAAAGAGTGGTTTTGCTCTCATCAAACAACCCGCCATTGAAAACAGGCATGTCAAAATTGCCTTTACCTTTATTATAAATTTGAAATATCATTTCTAAATCACCAAAGCCAGCACTTGAGCTTTCATCATCGCTTAAATTTTGCAATAAAGTTTTTATGCTAATTTTGCTTTTGAAGTATTTATGCTTTTCTAAGATATTTTCAAATTTATCTTCAAAATAAGCAATAAATAAAAGCCTAAACACAAAATATAAAGAATTTTCATAGATTAGCTTTAAATCAGCTTTAGTTTTGTTATAAATCTTAGAACCTATAAATTCAAATAAAGATTCATTGCCATTAGTTCCATAGATGATAGATTTTAAATCATCTTCTATTTTTATTTTTGATTCTTTATTAACTTGTAAAGATTTTTCTATGTGTTTTTCTTCCGTATAACTTGCTGAAGCAAAAATACTATAAAAATACGCAAAAGCTTGGTAATTTTTATCTTTTATGATTTGTTCTAAATTTATCTCATAAAATACCTTGTTTGCACTAAGTGTAGAGTTATCATAAAAACGCCAAAATCTACCATTAGTTAAAAAGCCATAATTTTTCTTAAGATTACTAAGATATCTTAAAATTTGAAAATGGGGATTTTCTTTTACTTTTTTATTATCTATTTACACATCATAGGCTTTTGACTCCATGATAATAGTGAATTCATTGCTTGATTTTTTTGTTTCTTTGTCTAAATTTTCATAATTTGCTTTTATATTTTCATCACTAAAAAGCAAAAAATCGGGCTTTTCTAATTTACCTTGTATGATCTTTTCATCTTGTCTTATAAATTTCCACCCTAAAATGTCTAACACTTTTGATATAAATTCATCTTCAAATTGATGTTCGTTATAATTTTGAAAATTTCTTTGAGTGGCGTTGTATAGACAGATTATATTATCTAAGGTTGTTTTATATGTGTTTTCATTTTTAGTAAAATTATAAATATTTGGAAAATCCACCTCTAGAGCATAGTTGGTAAAAAGATTATTATCAAGATATTTTTTAATTTCTTCATAAAAATTCATAGAACAGCCTTAGTATTTTTTAAAATGATAACAAAAAGAACTTTTTAAAATGCTAAGAAATACTATCAAGCTTTATAATGAATTTAAATTTAGAATTAATAAAAACCTTACCATCTATCTTAAAAGAAGCCTTCCTTGAAGTCCTATCAATAATTAAGAAACCTTTGATGAAATTAAATTATTAAAATACTAAATTCTAATAAATTGATATATGAAAGATTAAATTTGGTGGAGACGAGGGGAATTGAACCCCTGTCCAAAAATAAAACAACCACGGCATCTACATGCTTAGCAAAGGTGAAAATTTCATCTAGCCAAACTCACCTTCCAAAATTTCAAGCTAGACTAAGACTTTAACTTCAATCAAAACTTGTCAAATTTCAATCTACACTATCAAAAATGACCAAATCCTAAGCTAGATAGTATCACTTAAAATTCAGGCTCAACTGAACTTACGCAGCTTTAGCGTAAGCAGGAGCAAATTTAACGTTGTTTGCGTTTAATTTTAATTTGAGCTTTATACGCTTTGCTCAAAGCGACATGCCACCAAGGCCACTCTACTCCTGTCGAAGCCAAGTCGTCCCCGTTATTTAGAAATTTTATCAGGAACATTTGCAATTTGAGGGTTAAATACACTTAAAAAAGAAGCATTTTTTTCATAATCACTGCAATATCTATCAAGCTGCTCACCCACTAAAAACATCCAATCCACAAATTCATCACTAGCAGGCCCATCAAATTTAGCTGCTTCTTGCATAATTTCCTCACAAAATGTGCAAAAATTTGCAATCTCATCTAAATTTAATCTTTTAGCAGCCCAAACTACATTGTGAATATTTTGCTCTAAGTCTTTTAAAGCTTCTTTGTATTTTGAGCTATCACTGCTTAGCTTTACTATCAAAGGCTCTAAAACATCGCAAAGACTTCTAAAAAAATACAAAAAACGCTCGATTTCTTCAAGCTCGTAATCTAACTCTAATTGCTCTAAAATTCCCATAAAAACTTCTATAATCTAAGTTTAAATGTTTATTTTAGCAAATTTTAGATAAAATTAAAATTTCTTAGCAAAATAAAATGGAAAAAATATGGATAGAATCGTAGAAATTGAAAAATTCTCCCCTGATGAAACTTATGAAACAAGTCTTAGACCTTCAAATTTTGATGGCTACATAGGACAAGAAAACATTAAAAAAAATTTAGAAATTTTCATTAAAGCTGCTAAAAAAAGAAATGAATGTCTAGATCATATCCTTTTTAGTGGGCCTGCAGGACTTGGTAAGACAACTTTAGCAAACATTATCTCATATGAAATGAATGCAAATATCAAAACTACCGCTGCACCCATGATAGAAAAAAGCGGAGATTTAGCTGCGATTTTAACTAACCTTAGTGAGGGAGATATTTTATTTATCGATGAAATTCATCGCTTAAGTCCCGCCATAGAAGAAGTGCTTTACCCTGCTATGGAGGATTTTCGTCTTGATATCATCATCGGCAGTGGACCTGCTGCACAAACGATAAAAATCGATTTACCCAAATTTACTTTAATAGGTGCTACTACAAGAGCAGGTATGCTAAGTAATCCTTTACGCGATCGCTTTGGTATGCAATTTCGCTTGGAATTTTATAAAAATGAAGAGCTTGCTATCATTTTAGAAAAAGCAGCTCTAAAGCTTAATAAAACTTGTGAAAAAAAAGCTTCTTTAGAAATAGCCAAACGCAGTCGCTCAACCCCAAGAATAGCATTAAGATTGCTTAAGCGTGTAAGAGACTTTGCTGATGTAAATGATGAAGAAATCATTAGCGAAAAAAGAGCTAAAGAAGCGCTTGATTCTTTAGGGGTAAATGAGCTTGGTTTTGACGCGATGGATTTGCGGTATTTAGAGCTTTTAACTGAAGCTAAAAGAAAACCTATAGGACTTTCTAGTATAGCTGCAGCATTAAGTGAGGATGAAAATACCATAGAAGATGTGATAGAGCCATATTTACTAGCAAATGGTTATATAGAAAGAACAGCCAAAGGTCGCATTGCAAGCTTAAAAAGCTTTGATGTTTTAAAATTAAAATATAACAAAGGTTTATTTGATGAAAAGTAGTAATTTTTTCTTGATTAGTTTTATTTTGATCATTTTATTTTGGGTACTTTTTTTGTTTAAACCTTTTTTGATGAATATAGCCATAGCAAGTTTAATGGCTGTTTCTACTTCTAATGTTAATGTTAAATTTTTAAGTATTTTCAAAGGTAAAAAAGTCGTTGCTGCAGCAGCTACTACTGCTTTTATGCTAGCTTTATTTTTTATCCCTTTTGTATATGCTATTATAGAGCTAGCAAAGGCTGCAAAAGGTTTTGATATAAGCTATTTTCACAATACCATAGAATATTTTAAAAATTATTCCCTACACCTACCCGAATCTTTAAGCTTTATAGAACCCAAAATCAAAGAAGCATTAGCAAGTATTGACTTAAATTCTATCTCTAAAAATGTTTTAACCTATCTTTCAAGCGCAACTAAATTTGGCACTAAATTTCTAACTGACATGGTATTAATTTGCGTATTTTATTTCTTTGCTAATCTTTATGGAGCCCAACTCATTGGCTATATAAAAAGCATAGTGCCTATGAAAAAAGAAGAAACTCAAGGCATTTTAAGTGAAGTGAGTAATGTAATGTCTGTGGTGTTTTATTCTATGGTGCTAAATGCCATTTTACAAGGGGTGCTTTTTGCTATCATTACTAAATTTTATGGTTATGATGCGATTTTAATGGGAATATTATTTTGCTTTAGCTCTTTAATCCCTGTGGTAGGTGGGGCCTTAGTTTATGTGCCTGTCTCTTTATATGAATTTGCAAATAATAATCTAAGCGGTGCTTTAGTGATTTTCATTTATAGCGTGGTAATGATATCTTTTATCGCAGATACTTTAGTAAAACCTTATATCATTAAATGGATCAATGAAAAACTTGTTCAAATTCCAACACAAATTAACGAACTTTTAATTTTCTTTGCGATGATAGCAGGAATTTCAAGTTTTGGCTTTTGGGGTATTATCCTTGGACCTGCTATTTTAACTTTCTTTATTTCTACTTTAAAATTATATGTGATTTTAAAAGAAAAGCATTTTGTATAAAAGCGATTATTTTCCAATAATCGCTAAAATTTCTTCTTCGCTTGTAAGTTTTTTATTGTATTTAATCACTAAAAATTTAGAGTTTTTATACACATCTAAAACTCCATTTATGCCTTTAATCATATTTAAATCATGTTTTGTTTCTAAAGATAAATAGACATTTTTAAAATCTGCCGGACTTTGTAAAAACAAAAGCAACGCAAACCAAATTACAGACAAAGCTATCAAAATAAAAGCAAGAGCAACTAAACTAAAATGGTGTAAAAAATACCCTCCAACGACACCACCTAAAAAGCTTCCAAAATAGCCAAAAGCATTAAACACACCCAAAGCTGCGCCTTTTTCATTTACCTTAGCAAATTTACTCGCACAGCTTTGCATAATAGGCTCATGTAAATTAAATCCTATAAAAAACACTACAACACCCACCATAAACACTAAAGCATTATGCGAAAAAGCAAATATAATATAAGCAATGATAAAAAATGCCACACCTAAAAGCAATATCTCTTTACTTAAGCCTCTTTTTTCTCCCAAAGATCCTGATAAACCCATAGCTAAAAACCCAAGCACCATAGAGCTAACATAAACATGCCATAAATTCTCACTTGGATAATTAAACTCATGCACCAAAACCAAAGGAATACTTAAAAACGCAATACTCATAAGCATTTTTTGCATACAATTAGTAAGATTCATCAAAGCTAAGTTTTTTTCTTTTAAAAGTTTTTTCAATGGGGTTTTAGTATTTTCATGCACTATTGTATGCTCTTTTGGCACAACGCTAAATAAAAGCACGATACAAATTAGACTTAAAATGGCACTTAAATCAAACAAACTAGAAAGTCCAAATTTAGCACTCATTAAAGGAGAAAGCACTAAAGAAGCTGCAAAAGAAAGTCCTATAAATGAACCCATGATAGCCATAGCCTTGCCACGATTTTCTTCATTGATAAAATCACTTATCATAGCAGTAGCTACTGCTCCTATGGCTCCTGCACCTTGTAAAAGCCTTCCAAACATCATCGTATAAATATCATCAGCATATGAACACACCAAAGAACCTATGATAAACACCACAAGTCCTATTAGCATAGTTTTTTTACGCCCTATTTTATCTGAAATAATACCAAAAGGAACTTGCAATGCCATTTGAGTTAGAGCATACACACCTACTAAAAGCCCTACTAAAAACTCATTAGCTCCTTTTAAATTTAAAGCATATAAACTTAAAACCGGTAAAACTATAAACAATCCAAAAAATCTAGTTCCTACAATAAAAGACAAAGGTAAAACGGTTTTTAACATCTTTTCTCCTTATAAAGGATAATTTTACTATGATTTTGATAAACTTTTTTTAAAGTCAAAACAAAAAGAGTAATTTATGAAGAAAAAATTAAAAATCATTCTAGCAACTTCTAACGCACACAAAGTAGAAGAAATCAAAAAATTTTTAACTACTTATGAAATTTATGCCTTAAATGAAATCATCACCCCTTTTGAAATCATCGAAGATGGCACAAGTTTTAAAGAAAATGCTTTGATAAAATCTAAAGCTATTTTTAATGCTTTAGGCAAAAAACAAAATGAATTTATCACCTTAAGCGATGATAGTGGTATAAGCGTAGAGGCTTTAGACAATGCGCCAGGGATTTTTTCTGCAAGATACTCTCAAGAAGGCACTGATGAGGCCAATAGAAACAAGCTCATCCAAGCTTTACATGAAAAAAATCTACATCAAAGCAAAGCTTTTTACACTGCAGCCATAGCTATAAGCTCAAAATATGGACATTTTAGCACGCATGGATATATGCATGGCCTTGCTATTGATACTCCAAGGGGTAATAATGGCTTTGGGTATGATCCTTTATTTATCCCAAAAGGTTTTGATAAAACTTTAGGTGAATTAGACGAGCAAGTAAAATTAAAAATTTCACACCGCTCACAAGCACTAATGTTTGCTACTTATATCTTAAGGGTATTAGAAAAAATGGAGTATTGATGAAACAATTTATAAAATATATGCTTATTGCTTTTGGTGTTTATGTGATTTGGATTTTACTTTATTTTAATTTTGCTTTAAAATAATGATAAGTTAAAATAAAACTTGGCAATAAAAAAAGCGAGCCAAACAAAAGCAAGCTCATAGCTAAAACCGTAAGCAAACCAAAATAAATCGTCGGGATAAAATTACTGCTAATCATCACTAAAAAACCTAGAATAATCGTAACACTAGTATAATAAATCGCACTTCCTATACCTATATGTGAAGCTTTTATAGCCTCTTCTAAGCTTTTATGTTTTAATTCTTCTTTAAAACGATGAATATAATGAATCATATCATCAACCCCTATTCCTATACAAATAGCAGCTATGGTAATACTCATAATATCAAGTGGTATATTTAAAATACCCATTAAGCCAAACACCAAAGCTAAAGGTATGAGATTGGCCAAAATCGCCACAAAAGCATAAACAAAACTTCTAAAAATCACCACAAACAAAGCAAAAATCACAAGCACCACAAAGGCTAAAGTGTCAAATTGTGATGAAAAAAGACTTTGAAGCATATTATTATACAAAGGCATAATACCACTGATTTTAACCTCTACATTATCATTTTGCAAAAGCTCATTTAAGTCTTTTTCAAGCTGTTTTAAAAAAGCATCGCGTCTTAAATTTGGATCACTATCTAGCATACGCACGCTAAATCGCAACTCATTATTTTCTACACTAACAAAAGGGGTTAAAACTTGCTTTTTAAAATTCTCATCTAAATTTTCATACAAAAACGCTAGAGCAAAATCATCTAAAGTCTTACCATCATTAATGCTTTTTCCAAGCTCTAGCAAACTTTGCAAGCTAAGCACAGAGCCTACATATTTTTGCTTACTTAAAAACTCATGAACCTTAGCAGCTATTCTTGTTTTTTCACTACTAAAAAAATACCTATCATCTTTGGATAAATCATCAAATTCTTGTTCAAACTCATCTAAGCTTTCATTTTGTTTTGGATTTTGCTTAAATTTGACAATCACATCTAAAGGCATAGTTCCACCTAGCTCTTTATCTATAATCAACAAACCTTGTTTAATCCTAGAACTATCTTTAAAATAACTCACAAAACTATTTTCTACTTTAATTTGTAAAATTCCATACAATGCAAAAGCTACACAAAATAAACTTATACTATAGATAAATTTTCTATGTTTTAAACTTACATTTGCACAAAAACTTAAAAATTTCAACGAATTTTGATTAAGCTCTTTAAAATTTAAACGCGGCATTAATACCAAAATACTTGCAAAATAAATATAAGCTAAAATCAAACTCACACTGATGCCAAGGCTCATCATAATACCGAGTTTGATAATAGGCTCAATATCTGAAAAAACAAAACTTAAAAACCCAACAACCGTGGTTAAAATAGCAAAAAAACTAGGACTTGCTTTATCAAGTAAGGTTGAGAGTAAAAGCTTATAAACGCTAGCTTTTGGGTGTTTGTGTAAATTTTCTATAAAATGCACGATTAAGTGTATCACAACAGAAACAGTGATAATGAGTACCAAAGCTACATAGTTTGAAGACACCACAGTAATATCAAAGCCCAAAAGCGCGAAAATCCCGCTTGAAGTAAAAAGCGAAACCACACAAATTCCCAAAGCCAAAAACACTAAACGCAAAGAGCCAAAAAACCACCAAAGTGCTATAAATAAAAGCCCTATTAAGCTAAGTCCATAAATTTTTAAATCACTTTTTACATAATTAATCATATCATTAGCGATCATTTCAACACCACCAAGGTGTAAAAAGTCTCCATTTTGACTATATTTAGATACTATTTTAGTAATTTCTTCTAATCTTTTTGCACTAAATTCCCTTGAGCTTTCTTGGTGCTTTTTAATCAAGGCTCTAAAATGTTCTTTTTCATTTTCATTTTGCGCATTATCCCTTGAATCAATCAAGTCATTATAAACAAGATCAGGTGCTAGATAAATCAAAATTCCCGTTGTTTTTCCATCTTTTGAGATAATATTATTTTTATAAAAGGGTTGATTTAAAATTTCTTTTTTAGCTAGATTAATATCCACATCTTGACTAAAAATATTAGGTATATTTTGGATAAGCTCTTTTAACTCTTTACCTTTAGAACTTGCAAGCAAAGGTGCATTAGCGACAGAAAATACCTTTTGCACACCATTGATTTTTTCTAAATCAAGGGTTAAGTTTTTGATAGTTTCTAAATTTTCTTTAGCAAAAATATCTTTATTTTTAGGAGCAAAAGCAAGCATTAAAAAATTATCATTGCCATAACGCGCTGAAACTTCTCTATATAGTTTTAAACCCTCATCATGCTCTAAAAGCAAGCTTTCAGCACTTGCATCAACACTTAAATTTTTAGCAAAAAAACTAAAAAATATACAAAAGATTAAAGTAATCCCCAAAGTTAGCTTTGGGAAATTAAGAAAGATTTTTAAAATTTTACTTAGCATTATTTAGAAAAATCAACACTAGAAAGCTTTTCAAGCAAGGTTTTAAAATCACCATTTTGTAAGACATCTTTAAATTGTGAGCGATAAGTTTGTATAATACTTATACCAAAAATATCCACATCATAAATTTGCCAATCATTATTTTTATCATAAAATTTAAAGATTACAAAATTTTCTTTACCATCTACTATCATAGAAGTTTTTAAAAAGGCTCTTTTATTTTTTTCTTCTAAATTAATCACTTTTAATTTTTGAGAATCATACAAAGCAAGCTTATCTGTGAAACTTTTTTTAAGGTTTTTTTCAAAAGCTTTGTTAAATTCATTTTTTTCATTTTCACTTAATTTTTCATATCTTGTAGAAAGACTAAGTTTAGCCATAAGTTCATAATCAAAAACACCATCAAATAAAGCAAAGATTTTTTCCGCTGCTTTAGCTTTATCGTTTTTATTTTGATCTAGAATTTTTAAGCTCTCATCAATTTTTTCTTGCATGGTTTTAGAAATATCTTGCAAATTTAAAGCAAAAGCAAATACTACGCTAAAAAACAAAGCTATGATTTTTTTCATTTTATCTCCTTATTTGATGAGTTCTTGGCGTCTTTGTTCATACGCATCGCGTATAAAAATGTAATAATCTACACTATTTTGGTAAATATCATCTATTTTTTCATACTCAAAACTTAATTCATTGAGTTTTAATGCAGCATTTACACCCACACCAACCCAAAAATTCTCAATATACCCCTCAGGCACCATAAACCAATTTACAGGCAAAGCTAAAGCATCTCTTACATTATAAGGACCTAAAAGTGGAAGCACTAAGTGTGGTCCACTACCTACTCCCCATTTGCCCAAAGTCGTTCCAAAATCAGCTTCATAACTTTTTAAAGGAGTTTTACTCGCACTATCTAACAAACCAAATCCAAAAATCACATTCACACAAAATCTTCCAAATTCCTCACCAGCTTTTCTAAATTCTAAACTTAAAAGATGATTAATAAATCTAAAAGGTGATCTTGTGGTATCAAAAGCATTTTTTACACCTGTTCTTATAAAACTTGGAGTAATGCTTTTATAAGAAAGCACAACTGGTCTTAAAAAATAAGTATAAAAATCATAATTAAATTTACTCATAGCTTTATTGTAGGTATAAAAGCTATCTTTGACTTCTTTTTTTTGATATTCTTGTTCAAAATCTTCAAAGTCATTTGCTAAAATCAAAGTGTTAAAAAATAAACACAAAGTTAGTATGTATTTTAACAAGCTTTTTCCTTTTAAAATTTCATAAATTGAAATCTTATATTATACAAAAATTAAAATAAATTTTTACATTAAAAATATTCTTTAAAAAAAATTAGTAATTTTTATTTACTTATGAAATAAGTCTTAGAAAATATGCAAAAAATATAAATTTATTTTTGCTTTTAAAAATAAGCTATAATTTTTTTAAAATTTACTATTAAAAGGATAAAAAATGAAAAAAATTTTTACCCTACTTTTTTTGTGTATTTTTGGCTATAGTGCTGATGTAAATATCGCTGCAGCTGCAAATGTAGCTTACGCTTTTAAAGCCTTACAAAAAGAATTTCAAAAAGAAAACCCTGATATTAGTATCAATGTAAGCTTAGGTGCTAGTGGAAATTTAGTTTCGCAAATCAAAAATGGAGCGCCATTTGATATATTTATGGCTGCAAATATGAAATTTGCACAAAGTTTGTATGAAGATAATTTTGCTAGTACAAAACCTGTTATTTATGCTCAAGGAGCTTTAGCTTTACTAAGTGTTAGAATGGATTTAAGCAAAGGATTAGACACGCTTAAAGAAGAAAAAGTAAAAATCATCACCATAGCTAATCCCAAAGCTGCTCCCTATGGTCAAGCTAGTATAGAAACTTTACAAAATGCTAAAATTTATGAGCAAACAAAAACTAAAATTATCGAGGCAAAATCCATAGGAGAAGCACTTACTCAAACATTAAAAGCAGCCGATGTGGGTTTTATAGCAGCAAGTGCTTTATATGAAGATACGCTAAAATCTTATAAACTCCAAGAAGGAAAAAATTATATTTTAATCAATCCAAAGCTTTATGAACCAATCAATCAAGGCATTGTTATCACTTCTTATGGTAAAGATAATGCTAAAGCTAAGAAATTTTATAATTTTATTTTAAGCAAAAAGGCTAAGGAAATTTTCAAAGCTTATGGCTATAATATCCCATGATTAAAGCTAAAATAAATATTATAAAAAATCATGAAAATATAAACTGGGTAGAATTTCTTATAAATAAACATAAATTATTTATGCTTGCTTTAGAACTTGATGAAAAAGCAAGCATTGATCAAGAAGTTTTACTAGCTTTTAAAAGTAGCGAGTGCTTGCTTAGTAAAAAAAATTTAGAAAATTCATTTTTAAATACCTTTTATGCAAAAATCATTGATATTTTTCAAGGACAAATCATCACTATCGTAAGATTAGAAAATGAAATTTGCACTTTCGAAGCTCAAATTAGCACCCATGAGTTTTTAGAGCAAAATTATCAAAAAAATGATTTTGTATTTGCTTATGTACATCCTAGTGCTTTATTTATCAAAGAGTATTTATGCTAAAACTTGACTTTGAAAAAATCTTTAAAAATAAAGAAAAAGAATTTAAACTTAAGGTTAAATTTGAAGTTAAAGAAGGAGAATTTTGTGCTATTTTTGGAAAAAGTGGTAGTGGCAAAACTACGCTTTTGAGAATTTTAGCAGGTTTTGAAAAAGCACAAGGAATTTGCACTTTTAATAATACGATATTTTTTGATGATAAAAACTTTCTAAGCCCACAAAAAAGAAAACTTGGCTTTGTTTTTCAAGATTATGCTTTATTTGAAAATATGAATGTAGAGCAAAACTTACTTTTTGCCAAAAAAGATCTAAAATTTGCTAATGAACTTTTAGAACTTTTAGATTTAAGCAAACACAAAAAAAGTCATATTTTAGAACTAAGTGGGGGACAAAAACAACGCGTAGCTTTAGCAAGAGCCATTATGCAAAAACCCAAACTTTTACTTTTAGATGAGCCATTTAGCGCCTTAGATAATGAGATAAAACTACACTTGCATGATTATCTTTTAAATATACATAAAACTTATAAAATCACTACTATTTTAATCAGCCATGATGTAAGTGAAGTTTATAAACTAGCTAATAAAGTCATCATTTTAGAAAATGGAGCTATCATTAAAGAAGGCTCGCCTAATGAAGTTTTTTTAAAGACACAAGGCTCACAAAAATTTGCTATAAAAGCACGCATTTTAAAACTACAAAAGCAAGATAGCATATTTATAGCCATACTTGCCATAGGTAATCAAATCAGCCAAGTAGCGCTAAGCCCTTTAGAAGCTAAAGATTTTAAAGAAAATGATGAAGTGCTTTTGAGCCAAAAAGCTTTTGCGCTAAATTTAAGCAAAGTATAAAAACTATAATTTACATTAACTTGTATATTAAAAAATTATATAAAATTTTTAATACAAGCTAAAACTTAGTGCTTAAGCCTTTTGGCTTAAAGCACATTCATACTTTGTATCATTACTTTTGCTTTACATTCAGCACAGCAATATAGTGTTTTTATCTTAGCTTCATCGCCCATAAATCTTGGTTTCATAATGCTAGCGATTTTCTCAATAGCCTTTTTAGTAGCAAATTCTTTCCCACACTCTACACAAGCAAAAAGTTCATCTTGAGCTAAAACCATAAAAGAAAAATACTCTTTTTCCAAATCTATCCCACTTCTTTGAAGCATTAAAGTATCTTTTTCAGCACAACTTGCCTCACAATACCCACAGGTAGTACATAAGCTTGCATTAAATTTCAAAGAATTATCTTTAGTATCAGCCACTAAAGCTCCTACATTACAAGCTCCCACACAAGACAGACATAAGGTACAGGTGTCTGCATTAATGGTGATTTTTCCATAGCGTATCCATTCTTTACTTGAGATATTGCCTAAATTTTCTTCCTTTATAAGCTCTCTTAATCTTATAGCAAAATCTTCTCTTTTTAAAAGCGCAGGATTATAAGAAATAAATTTGAGATTTTCTATAAAATGTGCTTGATTTATAGCCTCTAAAAGTTCTTTTTCATCTTTAGCTAGAAAAATTGCGTTTTGTTTAAATTTTCTTTGAAAAATTTCATTCATCAAAGCTATCACTTCTAAAGCACCTTGTGATAAGCCATCGCTATAAAAAATCGCACTCGCACCACTTGTTTGAAGCATAGCTAAAAAATGTGCTTGATCAAGATAGTTTTCGCCTTTAATCATAAAAGGCATTACATCTTCTTTTAAAGTGATATTTAAATTTTCTATAGACATTTTCTCAGGGATTATTAAAATGATTTTATCTTCATAAAATTTTAAAATTTCATAAAAGCTATTGCGTGGCATAGGTGCATAATCAAGCGCTCCACTAGGACAAATTCCTACACAATCACCACAGCTTAAACAATCCACATGAGAAAATTCTAATTTTCTTTGCTCATCATCTTTTAAAATAGCCACACTAGGACAAATTTCAGCACATTTTCCACAATGAATACTTCTTCTTTCATGGTATTGACAAATGCTATCATCATAACTAATATAATTTCTAAATTTATATTTTGGAGAATTAGAATTTAAAAGTTTTATAAGTTCTTCTTGACTTAAAGTGGTTAAATCATAGCAACCACTTTGTTGATCAAAACTTTCTTTTTTTACATCATATAAGAAAAAATCACAATCAATCTCTACTTGCTCATTATCTTTTAAAGCTATCACACAAAGCTCGCCCACGCAACCTAAAACACCCAAACATTGCTCATTACTTAGTTTTAAAACCTTATATTCTTGTTTTTTTAAGCTTTCAATAAGCTCATCTTGATCCTCATTGCTTACAATAATTACATTTTTACCCACTTCTTTGGTGTATTCTAAATCAAGTCCTAAATCATAAACTTTAGATCTAATCTTATATAAGGACTCAATAGTTTTAGCTTTTTTAAGTACATCATCTTGTGAGTTTTTAAGGTAAAAATTAATTTCAGGCGCATAAACTTCAGGATTTAAAAGCTTTGAATTTCCTATAAAAACTTCTTCATTACAGGCTTTTTGAACTATGCTAATATCATCACTTAAAGGAATTAAATCTTCATTTTCTAAAAATACAAAATCTTTCATAGCACTCTCTTTTAAATTTTTTAATCTTAATTATATAAATTTCATTATAAAAAAGTTATAATTTTACTAATTTATTCTTAAGGTTTAAGATGAACAAATTTAGAAATTTTCCACCCATAAACACGCTTATAAACGATGAAAACTTGGCTAGCTACCCTTTGTATTTAAGATCTCATTTTGCAAAAATAGTTGTTTCAAATTGTAAAAAAGAACTAAGTAAAAATGAAAATTTAAATTTTAGCTTGCAAGATTTGCTAAGTAAAATTACTCAAAGCATTGATGAGTTTTTAAACATGCAAAGTCAAAGTTTAATCAATGCTAGTGGAGTTATTATACACACTAATCTTGGTCGTAGCATTATTGATGAGAGTATTTTTGAAAGAACTAAAGAAATCATCTGTTCTTATTCAAATTTAGAGTTTAACATGCAAAGTGGTAAAAGAGGCTCAAGGTATGACGCACTTAGTGCAAATTTAAAAATATTATTTAATTGTGAAGATTGCTTAGTTGTTAATAACAACGCTTCTGCTGTATTTTTGATCTTAAACACCTTAGCAAAAAATGAAGAAGTTATTACTTCAAGAAGTGAGTTAGTTGAGATTGGGGGAAATTTTAGAATTCCTGAAGTTATGCTAGCAGCTGGAGTTAAACTAAAAGAAATAGGCACGACTAATAAAACTCATTTATATGATTATGAAAAAGCTATCAATAAAAATACTAAAATGATTTTAAAAACCCATCGTTCTAATTTTGCTTTTAAAGGATTTTTTGAAGAAGTAAGCTTAAGTGAAATTCACACTTTGACAAAAAAGAAAAAGCTCATATCTTATTATGATTTGGGTGCTGGCTGGTGTGAAAAGATTAATAAACAACTTAGTAAAAACGAGCCGAGTGTGAAAGAGCTTTTAAAACATTGTGATATTTTAAGTTTTAGCGGTGATAAACTTTTTGGTTCTACTCAAGCAGGCATTATACTTGGAAAGAAAAAATACATTCAACAATTAAAGAAAAATCAACTTCTAAGAATGCTAAGGGTTGATAAAATCACTCTAGCTTTTTTAAATGAAACTGCCAAAGCTTACTTAGAAAAAGAATATGAAAAAATCCCCACACTAAAACTTTTAAATGATGATTTAAAAACCATAGAAAAAAAAGCACTCTTTGTCAAAGAAAAAATTCCTATAAAATGTGAGTTAAAAGCTTCTAAAAGTTTAGTAGGTGGTGGCTCTATGCCTGATAAAAGCTTAGATACTTTTGTGTTAAGTTTTGATGAGAAAGCTTTGCTTTTACAAGAAAAATTTAGAAAAAAAGGCGTAATCGGCCGTGTTGAAAATGGGCATTTTGTGCTAGATTTTAGAAGTATTTTAGAAAAAGATTTAAACAAAATAATAAGCATTATTAAAGAGGTATTTCATGCATAGTATCATCATAGGCACTGCTGGGCATATTGACCATGGTAAAACTTCGCTTATTAAAGCTTTAAATGGTTTTGAAGGCGATGATTTAAAAGAAGAGCAAGAAAAAGGCATTACGATTAATCTTAGCTTTTCAAATTTAAAAAGTGAAAATTTAAATATTGCTTTTATCGATGTGCCTGGGCATGAAAGTTTAATTAAAACTATGATAAGTGGTGCTTTTGGCTTTAGAGTGTGTATGTTTGTCATAGATATAAACGAGGGTTTAAAGGCTCAAAGTATAGAGCATTTAAGGGTTTTGGAATTTTTAGGCGTAAAAGATGTAGTGCTTATTTTGAGTAAGGTTGATTTATGCAAGGATTTAGTACAAAAGCAAGCAGAGCTTTTAAAAGAATTAAAAGCCTTTAAAATCAATATCTTAAAAGTTTTTCCAACTAGCATTTATGATGAGCAAAGTATATTAAATTTAAAAAACTATCTACTTAGTTTAAAGCCTAAAGAAAATGATGAAAATTTGATTTTTAGATACTACATTGATAGGGTTTTTTCTCTAAAAGGTATAGGAACGGTAGTAACAGGGAGTTTAAATGAAGGAAAAATAAGCAAAAATGAAAAAATATTTTGCCTTGAAAATCAAAAAGATATCATTGTAAAAAACATACAAATTCATGAAGAAAATGTTTTAGAAGCAAAAGCTTATAATAGAGTTGCTTTGAGTTTAAATTGTGATTATCATGAGTTAAAAAAAGGCTATATATTAAGTAAAAAAGGTGTTTTTAAAAGCTTTAAAAGTATCGATGGGGTTGTTTTTAATGCAGAGATTAAACACGGAAGTATTTTAGAATTTTGCAGCGGCTCAAAAAAGCTTAATGCAAAAATTAGTGTAATCAAAGAATTTGAAGATAAAACTTATATTAACTTAGAATTTGATAAAAACTTACCTTTGTGTTTTGATGATAAATTCATCTTGCTTGAAAATGGGCGTATTAAAAGCGGTGGTGTGGTACTTAATGCGGTAAGTGAGCCTTTAAAAAAAGATATAAAAGCTAAGTATTTAGCACTTTTAGAACAAAAAGATTTAAAAAAGGTATTTGAGTTTTTAAAACAAACTCACAAACTTGGCTTTGGATTACTTTCAAGCTATCAACGCTTTAAACTCACTCATGAGCAAGCCCTGAACCTAGCAAAAAGCTTAAATCATGTTTTTGTCGATGAGCAAGCTTTAAATGTATATGATTTAAATGCTATGCAAACTTTGAAAGAATTTATTGATTTTATTTTCTCTAAAAATCCTTATGCTTTAATCTCGTCTCATTCTATCGCCTTAAGGCTTAGCTGGGCAAGTGAGAGCTTTTGCGCTTATACACTCAAGCAAATGCAAGAAAAATTAGATTTTAAAGATGGCATATGGTTTTTAAAAGGACAAGATTTTGAAAAATTACAAGAAAAGGCTCATTGTGAGCTTTATGAAATTTTAAAAAAAGAAGGCATAAAACCTACCGCACCTTACAATCTTTATGAGTATTTAGAGCTTGATAGGAAAAATGGAGATCTTATTTTAAAAAAACTCACTAAAGAAAACAAAGTCAAAAGATTAGCGCATAATCTTTTTATAGAAAAAAATACTCTTGAAAATCTCATGCAAGAGTTTTTAAAACTTTTGCAAAATCATCATTTAGATGTAGCTTTTGTTAAAAATCATTTTAAAATTTCGAGAAAATATGCCATAGCTTATTTAGAATATCTTGATAAAAACTACCCTCAAGTTAAAAAAATAGAGGAAAAAAGAATATTAAAAATCTAAGTGTTAAAGATTACATTTTATAATGTGCAAAAATTTTAAAACAAAGGAAAATGATGAAAAAATCTTTAGCTCTTTTAACTCTTGCTAGCTCTTTATTTGCTGCAAGCAATGAAGAAATTATTAATTTTTTTAAGAAAAATCCAAATTTATCAAATGCAAACATTAGTGTTTCTAGTAGAGAAAAAATTCCTGATACTAACTTTGAAGCTGTGATAGTTAATTTTGAAATTAGTGGTAAAAATTTCCAAGAAATCGTTTTCACTCAAGATAATATCATCACAACTGAAGTAATTGATGTAAAAAAAGGTGAATTTTACTCTCAAGTTTATCAAGCAAAACTCATGGAAAAACAACAAGCTGAATTTTCAAAAAAAGCTCTAGTTGAACTTAAAAAAGAAAAAATGTTTATTTCTTTAGGCGATAAAAACAAACCTTTACTTTATGTTTTTAGCGATCCTGAATGTCCATATTGTAGAATGCATTTAGATAAAATAGAAGAAACACTAAAAACTCATCAGGTTAAATTTATCTTAACCCCTATCCATGATACTAGTGCTTTTGAAAAATCTGCATTAATTTACAAAGAAAGTAAAAATGCTAAAGATGATGCGCAAAAAATCGCTATCATGAAAAAATATTATGATAAAAATTTAAAAGATTATAAAAAACCTAGTGAAGCTGAGGTTAAAGCAGTAAGAGAAACTTTCGCAAAATACTCTAAACTTGGTCTTCGTGCTGTGCCAACTATAATCGATGCTCAAAAATAATTTTTTCTTGCTTGTGTTTGCACTATTTTTAAGTGCTTGCACAGGCCCTATGCAAACTTTTATCCAAACAAATAATGAGGGTATTTTCCTGCATGCTAGTAAAAATCAAAGTTTTTCTTTACACATCAATAATCCTTCAAAATTAAACACAAATTTAGAAGCCAAGCTCGCTCAAAAATTACAAAATTTAGGCTTAGTTTTAAATAATGTTCAAAGTGATTATAAAATTTATATCAATATAGTAGATTTTAAGAAATTTTCTTACGCACAAAGATTACGCGCTTCTAATGCGAGATTTTTTTATAATGACTTTGATAAAATAGATGATGTTTTTGAAATGGAAGTAGAAAATTACTATCTTTTGCAAGTTAATTTACAAATTAGCTCCAAAAACTCTACTCAAAGCACCTCGCTTTTAGCAAGAACTGCTTATCTTGGCAATATAGACAGAGCCAAAGAGTCTTTAGAAGAAAAAATCGCTAATCAAATAACAAGCTTTTTTTATATACACTAAAGATGGCATTTAAGCCATCTTTTTAAATATAACCATGATCAATCATCGCATCAGCTACTTTTTTAAAGCCTGCTATGTTTGAACCTACTACTAAATTTCCTTCATGATTATAAGCTTTTGCATACTCGTATGAATTTTCAAAAATATTTTTCATAATCTTATGTAATTTTGCATCAACTTCCTCAAAGCTCCATTGACACATACTTGCATTTTGTTGCATTTCAAGTTGAGAAGTCGCTACACCACCTGCATTAGCAGCCTTAGCTGGCGCAAATAAAAAGTCTTTTTGATTTAACATAAAATCGATCGCTTCAAGTGTGCTTGGCATATTAGCTCCCTCTGCTACCATACGACAACCATTGTGATATAAGGTTTTAATATCTTCTAAATTTAATTCATTTTGCGTAGCACTTGGAAAAGCTATATCACAAGGTATACTCCATACTCCATTACAACCTTGTTTATACGCACTTTTTGGAGTAAAAATAGCACCTTTTTAAGCATTGCATAATCACTCACTCTAGCTCTTTTTACTTCCTTAATTTCTTTTAATAAATCCAAATCTACCCCATCTTTATCATAAACAAATCCATCGCTATCGCTTATTGTGATTGCTTTTGCACCAAGTTGATGTAATTTTTCTATGGTATAAATTGCCACATTTCCGCTACCTGAAACTGCACACTCTTTTCCTTCTAATGCATTGTTATACTTTGCTAGCATTTCTTGAGTAAAATACACACAGCCATACCCTGTTGCTTCTGTTCTTACTAAACTTCCACCCCATGGAATTTTCTTTCCCGTTAAAGTTCCATCAAAATTAGAGCTAATTTTCTTATAAGCTCCAAACATATATCCAATTTCTCTAGCACCAACCCCTATATCGCCTGCTGGCACATCAGTGCTTGCACCTATGATTTTTGAAAGCTCGGCCATAAAAGCTTGACAAAAACGCATAATTTCTGCTTCGCTTTTACCTTTAGGGTCAAAATTTGCTCCTCCTTTAGCTCCCCCTATCATTAAACCTGTTAGAGAGTTTTTGAAAATTTGTTCAAAACCTAAAAAATTCAAAACATCTAAATCTACACTAGGATGAAATCTGATCCCACCTTTATAAGGTCCTAAACTAGAATTAAACTGCACTCTATAACCAAAATGCGTTTGAGCTTTACCCGCATCATTGATATATACAACTCTAAATATAGTCGTTTTTTCAGGCATAACAATACGCTCTAATATAGCATGATCTTGATAAGTTTTGTTAGATTCAAGTAAAGGTTCTAAAGAATTTAACACCTCAGTTGTTGCTTGAAAAAAGATAGGTTGTCTTGGGGAAATTGCTTGAATTTTTTCTAAGGTTTCATTGATATATTGTTTAGCTATACTCATAAATTGTCCTTTTTATAGTATCTTGCTGTTTGCATTGGCTAAAAATTTTTTTAGCGCCTTTTGCTCCTTTGTTCCTATTTTGTAGTAAATTAGCTTTAAATATGCACTAATTTCTTTTTGAGAAAGATTTCTTGACTTAGAATAATCTAGCAAAATATATTGCGGAATGAAAATTTTACTTTTTGTGAAATTTTTCATCATTTTTTTATAAATAGAAAAATTTTTAATACAAGAAAATCGAGCAAAAACAAAAGGTAGTTTTGTCTTTTCATACCATAATTCGCATAAATCAATATAATCTTTTGGATTTTGCAAATAAAGTTTTAAAGCCTTATCACCGATGATAACCTCCCCTTTTTGCTTTAAAACTTTTGCAAGAGCATTAGAAGTTGCAGAGCTTGCATCTTCTTTGCTTTCAGATTGTTTTTTCACTAAAACGCTTTTTACCTTTTTGCTTGCGCAAATCCCCACATTTAAGGTTTTGTATTTTTTTCTACGACTTTCAACACTTGAGATAATCGCTGCATCAATGCGTCTAAAATACAAATGGCGATTTAGCTTACTAGGAACCCCTTTTTTGTATTCTGTAGTTTGCTTAACATAGCTAGGAAAAGCTGATTTTTTAAGATAGATATGTAAAGGGAGTAAATTAAGATAATCTATCTTACCAAAAATCATCTCGACCTTTCTATGATTAAGTAAAAATATCCTATTAAAAAATATCTTAAATATAAATTAATTTTATTAAAAACACTAGTAATATCAAATTTATATAATTTAAAAAGAAAAAAAGTAACATTTAAAACATATTTTTTAAATGATTTTTAAAAAATATGTTTTTATAACTCATATAAACAATAAAAAATAGATAAAATTAAGTTTTATAATAAAAAATTATTTTAAATAAAACTTAATTTATAAAAAATTATTTTAAACTATCAAAATATCTCTGATAATCAAAATTATTTATCAAAGCTACTCCATCTTCAACCGCAGCTTTTGCTACCGCAGCACTAACTACAGCTTTTACTCTGCTATCAAATGGTTTTGGTATCACATAATCTCTACCAAAACTAAGCTCTTCTACTCCATAAGCTTGTTTTACCTCATCAGTTACTTCAAGCTTAGCTAAATCAGCCAAAGCTTTTGCGGCTGCTATTTTCATATTTTCAGTAATTTTAGTTGCCTTTACATCTAAAGCTCCTCTAAAGATAAAAGGAAAACCTAAAACATTATTAATTTGATTTGGATAATCACTTCTACCTGTTCCAACTATAGCATCGTTTCTAACTCTTTTAACATCTTCTGGCATTACTTCAGGTACAGGATTAGCTAATGCAAAAATCACGGGATCTTTTGCCATACTTAAAATCATCTCATCATCTAAAATCTTAGGTGCACTCAAACCCAAAAATACATCAGCACCTTTTAAAGCTTCTCTTAAAGTGCTATCTTTGGTATCGCTTACAAATTCTAGTTTATATTTATTTAAATCATCTCTTTGAGTATTAATTACACCTTTACTATCTACTAAAACGATATTTTTAACCCCTAAATTTCTATACATTCTAGCACTTGCAATACCTGCTGCACCTGCACCACTTACCACTACTTTAATATCTTCAAATTTTTTACCACTAATTTCCATAGCATTCATTAATCCTGCTGTAGAAATGATCGCGGTTCCATGTTGGTCATCATGCATTACAGGAATTCCAAGATCTTGCAAAGCAGCTTCTATTTCAAAACATTTTGGTGCTGAAATATCTTCTAAATTAATCCCTCCAAAAGTAGGCGCTATAGCTTTACAAAAAGTAACAATTTCATCTATACTATGAGCATTAATTTCTAAATCATAAGCATTAACATTAGCAAATTTTTTAAACAAACAAGCTTTTCCTTCCATAACTGGTTTGCTTGCACTCGCTCCTATATTGCCAAGTCCCAAAACCGCACTACCATCGCTTACTATAGCAACTAAATTAGCTTTATTAGTGTATTTATAAGCTAAAGTTTCATCTTTTGCTATCTCAATACAAGGTTCAGCAACCCCAGGAGAATACGCCAAAGATAAATCATGCGCACTATCCATAGGCTTTCTAACAACAATATCTACTTTACCACCTAAGTGATATTCTAAAGCCTCTTCTTTTAAATTCATTATTTTTCCTTCATATAATTTAGTAAATTTTTTATCCTAAGTTTAGCCTTTTGCACTCCTAAAAATTCCAATACTTCAAATATACTAGGACTAACCGAGTTTCCTGTGAGTGCGATGCGTATAGCTTGAGCTAGATCTTTTAACTTAAGATTATTTTCTTCTAAGAATTGATTAGTTAATTCTTCAAATTCACAAGCATTTTTTTGCTCATTTAAAACCATAGCGTATTTTTCCAAATAAGTTAAATTTGTAACATTGAGAAATTTATCTACAGCCTTTTGATCATATTCTTTTGGGTTATTTAGTAACACTTTAGCCCCACTAATAATATCATGTAAGGTTTTAGCTCTCTCTCTTAACATATCTAGCAAAAAGCCTGCTTTTTCATACTGACTTAAATCAAATCCTAAATCTTTTAATTGCCTATTGATTTCTTCAAAAGGTAAAGTTTTAATATAATGAGCATTAAGCCATTCTAATTTTTTAAAATTATAGCAAGAAGCACTTTTGTTAATATGATTTGGATCAAAAAGCTCTTGCATACTTTCTAAAGAAAAAATTTCATCATCGCCATGACTCCAACCAAGACGCACTAAGAAATTAAGCAGGGCTTGAGGTAAAATCCCCATATTTTTATATTCCATCACATCAGTTGCTCCATGACGCTTAGAAAGTTTCTTGCCATCTTCACCATGTATCATAGCTACATGATAAAATTTAGGTATTTTAAAGCCTAGTGCTTCATAAAGGACAATTTGTTTTGGAGTATTTGATAAATGATCATCTCCTCTTATAACATCACTCACACCCATTAGTGCATCATCAATTACAACGGTTAAATTATAAATTGGGCTACCATCGCTTCTTGCAATCACAAAATCATCTAAAATATCTTCAGCCTTAAAACTAACCTCGCCCTTAATGCCATCTATAAATTTAATCTCTCCACTTTGTGGTGCTTTTATACGCACCACAGGCTCAATACCACTTGGGGGAGTTCCTTTAAAATCTCTATATCTACCATCATATTTTGGACGCTCTTTAGCTGCTTCTTGCTTAGCTCTTAACTCATCAAGCTCTTCTTTGCTCATATAACAATAATAAGCCTTGCCCTCATCTAATAATTTTTGAATGTATTTTTTATAAATATCAAATCTTTGGGATTGATACTCAATCATCCCATCATAATCAAGTCCGCACCATTTAAATGCTTCTATAATAGCTTGCGTAGCTTCTTGTGAATTTCTTTTTAAATCCGTATCTTCAATACGCAATAAAAATTTACCCTTATTTTTTCTTGCATAAAGATAATTATATAAAGCTGTTCTAAGCCCTCCTATGTGCAAATATCCTGTTGGAGAAGGAGCAAAACGCGTTGTGACTTCTTGCATATTTTTACCTTTTTTAAATTTTTATTGTTATAATGCTATATTTACACTTAAATAAAGGTTTTATATGAAAAAATTTTTAATATCTTGTTGTTTCGCTGCAAATATTTTATATGCTCAAACCCTTAGTGGTGTAGCAATGGTAGTAGAAAATCAACCTATTACTCTTTATGATATAGAACAAACTATGAAAGAATTAAAAACTAATGACAAACAAAAAGCTATAGCATTTTTAGTAGATGATAAAGTTCAACAAAGTGAAGCTAAAAAGCTAGGAATTTATGTAAGCACTTTTGAACTTAATGAAAAATTAGGCCAAATAGCAAAAGGCAATAAAACTGACATTAATGGTTTGCAAGCAAAGATAGAAAAAGATGGTTTAAGTTTTGAAGTTTTTAAAAACAAAGTTAGAAAAGATCTTGAAAGAGAAAAACTTTATAGAAGCATAATGCAAAATGCAAAAATCAATATTGATGATGAAACACTAAAACATTTTTATGAAAGCAATCTTGATAAATTTAGCACTTTTTCAAATATAGACTTAGTTGTTTATAATTCTACCAATCCTGAACTTTTACAACAGCTTGCACAAAATCCTATGTATAAAAATTCTCAAATTAAATCAAAAGCCATTAGTTTAAACGCAGCTAGTTTAGATCCAAGATTACTTGCTTTGTTAAATAATACAAAAATAGGAGAATTTACTCCAGTGTTAAATGGCGAAAACGCTTATATAGTGTATTTTATAAAAGAAAAATATGGTAAAAATCCTATCGAATTTGATTTAATCAAAGATCAAGTTAGCAATGTCTATACCCTAACTCAAAAAGAACAAGCCTTAAAAAATCATCTTGATAAAATAAGAGCAAATGCTCATATAGAAGAATTAAGATAGGTTAAAACCTATCTTCAATTAATGTCTTGAAAGATAATTTGTATCATAATTATTATTGATAAAATCTGCATTATCCATCATTGCTAAATGAAAATCTTTGGTTGTTTTTATCCCACCTACGATA
This sequence comes from Campylobacter sp. IFREMER_LSEM_CL1097, assembly GCF_025772225.1. NCBI lineage: Bacteria > Pseudomonadati > Campylobacterota > Epsilonproteobacteria > Campylobacterales > Campylobacteraceae > Campylobacter > Campylobacter sp. IFREMER_LSEM_CL1097. The sequence goes on from NZ_JAKMRT010000013.1 coordinate 27,416, forward strand.
AGCTCTTGCAAGGCTATTTTCATTTTAGCTATAGCTGTGTTTCTATCTTCTCCCCAAACGACTAATTTTCCAATCATAGAATCATAATATGGAGGCACACTATAATCTTGATAACAATGGCTTTCCATTCTTACATTGCGTCCTGCAGGAGCTACATATTTTGTGATTTTACCTGGGCAAGGTAAGAAAGTTTTAGAATCTTCAGCAGTAATTCTACATTCTATAGAATGACCTTTAAGTTTAATTTCTTCTTGTTTTGGTAGAGGATACCCTTCTGCTACTTTAATCATAAGTTCAATAATATCTACCCCGCTTACCATCTCACTCACACAATGCTCAACCTGCAAACGCGTATTCATCTCGATAAAATAAAAATCTAAATTTTTATCCACTAAAAACTCAAAAGTTCCCGCACCCTCATAATCAATAGCCTTAGCAGCTTTAACTGCTGTTTCATGAAGTCTTGCTCTTGTTTTTTCATCTAGTAAAATTGCAGGAGATTCTTCTATAAGTTTTTGATGGCGTCTTTGCATAGAGCAATCTCTCTCACCCAAATGTATCACATTTCCAAAGCTATCTCCTATGATTTGCACTTCTATATGGCGTGGGTTTTGGATGTATTTTTCCATATACATAGTTCCATCACCAAAAGCACTCATCGCTTCACTTTCTGCTGACCAGTAAGCTTTTTCTAAATCTTTTTCATCTTCAACTACACGCATACCACGGCCGCCACCACCTGCTGCTGCCTTTAAAATCACAGGATAACCTATTTCTTTAGCAAGTTTTTTTGCTGCTTCAACCCCACCTAAAGCCCCATCGCTTCCTGGGATTACAGGCACACCTGCTCTTTGCATTACTTGTTTTGCTTTACTTTTATCACTCATTAGTGCCATAGCAGCTACTGAAGGGCCTATGAATTTGATATTATGTTTTGCACAAATTTCAACAAAATTTTGATTTTCACTTAAAAATCCATATCCTGGAAAAATCGCATCCGCTTCGCTAATTTCAGCTGCACTAATAATAGCTGGGATATTTAAATAGCTTTCTGAACTTCTAGCATTTCCTATGCAAATACTCGCATCAGCATATTTTAAATACAAAGCATCTTTATCTGCAGTAGAATACACACAAATTGCTTTTTTTCCCATTTCTTTTACAGTTCTTAAAGCTCTTAATGCAATTTCTCCACGATTTGCTATTAAAACTTTTTTAATTTCCATTTTATAATTTCTCCACCACAAATAAAGGCATACCAAATTCTACAGGCTGACCATCTGCAACTAATACTTCTACTATCCTACAATCATATTCAGCTTCGATTTCATTCATAATTTTCATCGCTTCAATAATTGCTATAGTACTTCCTTTTTTAATAGTTTGTCCTGCTTTAGCAAAAGGTGCTGCACCTGGGCTTGGAGCTTGATAAAAAGTACCTACCATAGGGCTATTGATAGTCGGTTTATTAGAAGAGTTTGAGCTTGCTTTGGTTTCATTAACTACATTTACATTAATTGGCTGTGGAGCTGGAGCAACAGGAGCTGGAGCTGGTAATTCACAACACATATCTCTTTCAAGTTCTATTTCAAATCCATCTTGTTCTTTTATTTTAATCTTGCTTATATTTGCTTCTGCAAAAAGTTGCATTAGTTCTTTGATTTCTTCTTTTGTCATATATTCTCCTTAATTTATAAGACTTAATTTATAATTATATATAAAAATACTAAAAATAACTTCAATTATTTATTTTTTACTTTTATTTTAAGATATAATTTAAAAATTCACTTTAATTATAAAGGACAAAAATGGGCTTAAAAGCAGATAATTGGATCAAAAAAATGGCATTAGAGCACAATATGATAGAGCCATTTTGTGAAGCAAATATAGGTAAAGGTATAGTTAGTTATGGGCTTTCAAGCTATGGATATGATATAAGAGTTGGAAGAGAATTTAAGATTTTCACTAATGTAAATTCCACCGTTGTAGATCCTAAAAATTTTGTAGAAGAAAATGTAGTAGATTTTGTAGGCGATGTATGTATAGTACCTGCAAATTCTTTCGCGCTTGCAAGAACAGTTGAATATTTTAAAATGCCAAATGATGTTTTGGCTATTTGTCTTGGCAAAAGCACTTACGCAAGATGTGGCATTATAGTAAATGTAACCCCTTTTGAGCCAGGTTTTGAAGGACATATCACTATAGAAATTTCAAACACCACTCCCCTTCCTGCTAAAATTTATGCTAATGAGGGTATAGCTCAAGTTTTATTTTTACAAGGAGATGAGCCTTGTGATGTAACATATGCTGATAAAAAGGGTAAATACCAAGCTCAAACAGGTATAACTTTACCAAGAATTTTAAAATAATTTTATTTTCAACCGATATAAAAACTTAGTCAAGTAATAGGAAAATATATATGTTTAATGGAAAAAGCATTTTAATCACCGGTGGCACAGGAAGTTTTGGAAAAACTTATACTAAAACTTTACTTCAAAAATACAAACCCAAAAAAATCATCATTTATTCACGCGATGAACTCAAGCAATTTGAAATGGCAAGAAAATTTAATGATAATTGTATGCGTTATTTTATAGGTGATGTAAGAGATAAAGAAAGACTGAGCATAGCAATGAAGGATGTTGATTTTGTCATTCATGCAGCTGCTATAAAACATGTACCAATTGCAGAATATAATCCAATGGAATGTATAAAAACTAATATCCATGGAGCACAAAATGTAATCGATGCGTGTTTGGAAAATAATGTAGAAAAATGTATCGCTCTTTCAACCGATAAAGCTTGTAATCCTATTAATTTATACGGAGCTACAAAGCTTGCAAGTGATAAGCTTTTTGTAGCAGCAAACAACATAGCAGGAAATTCTCATACTAAATTTAGCGTTACAAGATATGGTAATGTAGTAGGTTCAAGAGGATCTGTCATACCATTTTTTAAAAAACTCATCAATGAAGGCGCTAAAGAACTTCCTATCACAGATGAGAGAATGACAAGATTTTGGATATCCTTAGAAGATGGGGTTAATTTCGTGCTGAATAATTTTGCCTATATGCATGGAGGGGAAATTTTCGTGCCAAAAATTCCTTCTATGAAAATCGTTGATTTAGCTAAGACTATGGCTCCTAATTTAGCTCATAAAATCATAGGTATAAGAGCAGGTGAAAAACTACATGAAATTATGATTTCAAGTGATGATAGTCATTTAACTTATGAATTTGAAAATTATTATGCCATTAGTCCAAGCATTCAATTTAATAACACTAATGTTGATTTTAGTATAAATGCAAAAGGACAAAAGGGTAAAAAAGTTTCTAATGGCTTTTCTTATAGCTCTGATAACAATCCATCATGGATTAGCCAAGAAGAGCTTTTAAATATAATAAATCATACAGAGCTTGAAAAATGATAACTTATTCTCATCAAAATATTGACGAACAAGACATACAAGTAGTTTGTGAGGCTTTAAAAGATGATTTTTTAACCGGTGGAAAAAAGGTTGAAGAATTTGAACAAGCCCTTTGTGAATATGTGGGTGTAAAATATGCTTGCGTGCTAAATTCGGCTACTTCTGCTTTACACCTTGCATATTTATCTTTAAATATAAAAGATAAAATTGTCTTAACAACCCCCATTACCTTTGCTGCAACTGCAAATGCAGCTTTAATGGCAGGTGCTAGGGTTGAATTTATAGATGTAAAAAGCGATGGAAATATTGATGAGAAAAAACTTGCTTTAAGATTAAGCCAAGATAGCTCTAATATAGGAGCAATTTGCGTGGTTGATTTTGCGGGAAATAGTGTAGAAATGGATGAAATTTTAGCCTTAGCTAAACAACACAACATCCCACTAATTGATGATGCAAGTCATGCCCTAGGTGCTATTTATAAAGATCAAAAAGTAGGTTCTATGGGGAATTTGAGCATATTTTCTTTTCATCCAGTTAAACCTATCACAACCTTTGAGGGTGGTGCGGTTGTTAGCAATGATGAGGAATTAATCTCAAAAATCAAGCTTTTAAGAAGTCATGGCATAGTCAAAAAAAGACTTTGGGATAGTGATATGATTGAACTAGGCTATAATTATCGTTTAAGTGATGTAGCTTGTGCTTTAGGTATAAATCAACTAAAAAAACTTGATAATATGCTAGAAAAAAGAGAAATCATCACAAATTTTTACGATAAAGAATTTGAAAAAAATCCTTATTTTAGCACTATAAAAATCAAAGATTATAAAAAAAGCTCAAGACATTTATATCCTATTTTGCTTTTTCCTGAGTTTTATTGCCAAAAAGAGATTATTTTTGAAAAATTATTAAATTTGGGCATAGGTGTACAAGTGCATTATAAGCCTACTTATGAGTTTAGTTATTATAAAAACTTATACGGAAATTTATTCTTAGAAAATGCGGATAATTTTTATAAAGCTGAACTTAGCATACCTGCTCATCAAGAAATGAGTTTAAAAGAAGCACAATTTATTAAAGATAGTTTATTTAAGATTTTAGAAGAAACTAAAAAGGCTTGTTGTGAGTAAAAGTATATATGAGCTAGCTTGTGAGCTTTTTCCTATATGCAGAAGTATTACCGGGAAAGGCTTTGGACAAAGCTTAAAAATACTTGATGAAGCTATGGGGGGGGGTATATTAAAAATTCACTCTATAGCAAGCGGGAGTAAAGTGTTTGATTGGGAAGTGCCTGCTGAATGGGAGATAAACGATGCTTATATCATCACTCCAAATGGAGAAAAAATTTGTGATTTTAAGCAAAATAATCTTCATGTATTAAACTATAGCACAGGCATAGACACAGAGCTTGATCTAGCAAGCTTACAAGAACACCTTTACTCTATAGAGGGTATGCCTGATGCTATACCTTATGTGACAAGCTATTATAAAAGGCGTTGGGGTTTTTGTATAAAACATGAAGATAGAGTTAAACTAAAAGAAGGAAAATATAAAGTTTTCATCGATGCAAAACACCATGAAAATGGGGTTTTAAACTATGCTGATTTACTCATACCTAGCACGCAAGAAACAAAAGATGAAATTTTAATTTCCACTTACCTTTGTCATCCATCTATGGCAAATAACGAGCTAAGCGGCCCTGTAGTAGCTGCATTTTTAGCTAAATGGCTTTTAGAACTTAAAGAGAGAAAATATAATTATCGTTTTGTTTTTATTCCTGAAACCATAGGGAGTATAGTTTATCTTAGTAAACATTTAAAACATTTACAAAAACACACTAAAGCAGGTTTTATACTCTCTTGCATAGGTGATGATAATGCTTACTCACTCATTCACACTCCAAGTGAAAATACCCTAGCAGATAAAGTAGCTTTGCATACCTTAAAAGAAAAAAATAATTTTAAAGAATTTAGCTTTTTAGATAGAGGAAGCGATGAGAGACAATACTGTGCTCCTTTAGTAAATTTACCCGTAGTTTGTGTATGTAGAACTAGATTTGGTGATTATAAAGAATACCACACTAGCAAAGATGATTTAAATTTCATCAGTGAAGAAGGCTTACAAGGTGGCTTAAAAGCCATGCAAGAAATCATTATGAATTTAGAGGTTAATGAAATTTATCAAAATACCGTATTTTGTGAACCAAATTTAGGCAAAAGAGACTTATATATAGACCATTGTAAAAGAGAAGGAAGAGTTGAAAATATACTTAGTTTCTTAGCATTTTGTGATGATAAAAACGATGTTTTAGATATAGCCTCAAAACTAAACATGCAAGCTTATGAATTAAAAGATTTAATAGAAAAATTAAAATTTCATAAACTAATAAAATGAAATATTTCTTAGAATACAATGATAAAAAATACTCTAATGTAGATTTAATAGAAGCTTTTAAAAAACTTAGTATCAAAAAAGGCGATATTTTGTGTGTGCATACTGAACTTTTTAATTTTGGCACACCCTTGCTTCCTAGAAATGAATTTTTACAAACTATATTAAATTGTTTTTTTGAAGTTATAGGTAAAGAAGGTACTTTAATCATGCCTACATTTACTTATAGTTTTTGCAAAAATGAAGTTTATGATAAATTAAATTCTCCTACAAAAATGGGTGCTTTAAATGAATATTTTCGCAAACAAGCAGGAGTAAAACGCACTAATGATCCTATATTTTCCTTTGCTATAAAAGGAGCCAAAGAAGAATTGTTTTTAAAAGACACTACAAGTTGTTTTGGCGAAAATTGTGTGTATGATGTTTTAATAAAAGAAAATGGAAAATTTCTTACTTTTGGGGGTATTGGACACACCATAACCCACCATATTGAAGAAAAATATCAAGTAGATTATAGATATTTTAAAAAATTCCAGGGTTTTATTCTTGATGAAAATGGAGAAAAACAAAAAAAAGAAATCTTATATTTTGTTAGAGATTTAAACAAACACTCTCTTCCTAATATTAAAAATATTATTAAAATAGCTTTATCATCTTTTAAAAGCGATATGATAAAATTTGCCAATGATAACATAAGTATTTTTATTGCTCAAGAATATGAAAATGCCATAATAAGAGCCTTAAACATAAATAAAAATGTACTTATTCTAAAGGATAGTTAAAAAATGGAAAATAAATTTTATGAAATTTTAGAAAATATACTAGAAGTAAAAGTTGATGAAAATTCAAATTTAAGCATGCAAAATTGCAAAAATTGGACTTCTTTAAATCATATTGATATAATCATGAGCTTAGAAGAAGAATTTGAAATCAAATTTAGCAAAGATGAATTAAGTCAGCTAAAATCACAAAATGAACTTTTGCAAGCTATTAAGGAGAAATTATGCTAGAAAATACAAAAGAATTATTTAAACTAATAGAAGAAAAAAATCCACTACACAAAAAATGTTTAGATGGATTACAACTCTCTAAAGAAGAATATGAAGATTTAGAAAAGCTTATTGTTTATTACAAAGATACACTAAATATTACTTTAGAAGAACAAGCTCAAAGCTATATAGTTGTATTAAATGATACTTTAGAAGAAACTAGATATTTTATAGAATTTGGAAAATATAGATATAGCACCTTAGCAGAAGTAGAAAATATGGTGTATTTTAATGAAAACTATATGAAGCAATACATGGTAGGTCTTGCTATATCTTCTTTTATATGGAATGCTCATATTGAGGTTAGAAGATATTTTGCTAAGTATATAGATGAAAAACAAAATCAAGAAAATACCTATCTTGAAATAGGACCAGGACATGGTGAATTTTTTGTTAAAGCCCTAAGAAGTCAAAAATTTAAAGAATATTTTGGCATCGATATATCTCCTATAAGTTGTCAAATGAGCAAGGATATGGTAGAAAATCAGTTTGGCGAAATAAATACTAAATGCGAATTTATATGTAAAGATTTTACCAAATGTGAGTTTAACAACAAAGCTGATTTGGTAGTAATGGGAGAGGTTTTAGAACATGTTGAACAACCTTTACAATTTATGAAAGATGTAAAAGCCTTATTAAATGATAATGGAGAAATCTTTGCGACTATACCTATCAACGCTCCTGCAATTGATCATATTTATTTATTTTCTCATCCTGATGAAGTTAAAGAATTACTTAATAAAGCAGGATTGAAAATCAAAGAATGTGAATATTTTATGGCGAATAATTATTCTTTAGAAAAAGCACTAAAAACAAAAAATGCTATTGTAATGGCAGTAGTTTTGGTCAAAGAATGAATCTTTTTTCACCAAATTTAAAAAGAAATGATCTCATAAAACTTAGCAAGGAAAATCATCATAAAAAAATTACTATTAATGTTTTTAGAAATCACTCTTTTGAAGTGATTTCAAGCATACTAAATGCATTTTTAGCCTTTAGTAAATTAAAGGCTGAATTTAACATAAGCTCTTATGATGATAGTTTAAGTTATGATAATTTTCAAAAAGCAGATTTAAACATCATATTTATAGATTTAAACAATTATAAAAAAAATGTAGATGATTTTATCAAAGAAAAAATACAAGAGCTATCAAGCATTAGCAACGCTCCTATCATCACACTTTTACTTGGTAATACAAGCTTAAAAGAATATAGTATTTGCAAAATACTAAAGCCCTTTTTAGATGAAAATCTCATCACAGATGATAGTAATTTTGAAATAAATGCAAGCAGACTTAGTAATAAAGCTTGTGTAAAATTAGCCCAAATTCTAGGACTAAAAATCCTACCTAGCCTTTTACAACCAACTTTAAAAGCAATCATCATAGATCTTGATAATACCTTATACCAAGGAATTTTAGGCGAAGATGGTATTGAAAATCTTACTTTATCTAGCAATCATAAAGCCTTGCAAAGTGAGCTTTTAAATTTAAAAAATCAAGGTTTTTTACTCGCCATTGCTTCAAAAAATGAAGAAGAAGATGTAAAAAAACTTTTTTCACAAAGAAAAGACTTTTTATTACAACTTGATGATTTTAGTATGATCAGGGCTAATTGGAAAAGTAAAGACGAAAATATTAAAGAAATTGTAAATTTTTTTAATATAGCTTTTGATAGTGTGCTATTTATTGATGATAATATAGCCGAAATTGAAAATGTATCACACCTTCATATTAACACCTTGCTAGCTGATGAAAATAGTGCTTATAGTTTAAAGCTCTATCCTAGACTTTTAAAAACAAGCTTTAGCAAAGAAGATGAGTTAAGAAGTGCTGATATTAAAGCAAATTTACAAAGACAAGAGCTTGTCAAGCTTAGCCCTAAAGAGTATTTTGAAAAATTACAGATTTGTTTGAAATTTCATATCAACCACACGGATGAACTTGAAAGAATTTCACAACTACTTAATAAAACTAATCAATTTATATCAAATTACTCAAGATTAAGCTTAAAAGAGTGTGAAGAATTTATGCAAAAATATGCTATTTTGACTATAAGCATGAGTGATAAATTAAGTGATAGTGGCATTATAGCAATTTTTTTAGCTTATAAAGATGAAACAAATTTAATCATAAAAGATCTTTGCATAAGTTGCAGAGCTTTAGGAAGAAAGCTTGAAAAAATTATGCTATATAAGGCTATAGAGTTATTACATGTGCATTTTAATACAAAAGAATGTATTTTATACTTTCAAAAGGGCGAAAGAAATATGCCATTTTTAGAATTTTTATATAGTTTAAATGCAAATATAAAAGAAAATTTTGCTCTAATCCAAAAAGAAATGATAAATTACGAAGGACTTATAATTGAAAGCTAGTTTTAATAAAGCCAAAATAGCAGGTATAAGCGTTTGCGTGCCTAATAAATGTATAAACATAGATGATTGCTTAGAAGATGTTTTTCAAAATGATGTCAAAATGCTAAAAAGAATGAAAAAAATTTCAGGCATACAAGAAAGATTTATCGCTGATGAAAATATTAGCACAACAGATTTAGCCTATGAAGCAAGTATAAATTTATTTAAAATGCTCGATTTTGATAAAAATAAGCTTGATATAGTGATTTTTGTTACACAAACTCCTGATTTTTTTATGCCATCATGCGCAAACTATCTTCACAAACGATTAAATTTAAAACCTCAAACCATAGCTTTTGATGTAAATCAAGCGTGTTCGGGGTATTTATACGGCTTATTTATAGCTTTTTCTTTTTTAGAAAATCAAAATGCAAAAAATATTTTATTAATTTGTGGTGATACTTTAAGCAAAACCATAAATCCTTTGAATGTAAATTTAGCTCCAATCTTTGGCGATGGAGTAAGTGCAACACTTATAAGCAGTGCAAATGAAAAATCGTTTTTTAAGCTTTATTCTAATGGAGAAGGTTTTGACAAACTCATCATACCCAATAGAGCTTTTGCTAAACTTAATGAGAGTAAAAGCTCCAATAAAGAAATATTTCAAACCAATAAGCATAGGAGCTTAGATAATCTTTACATGGATGGGGCTGAAATTTTTAACCAAGCATTTAATCTTGAGAGCCAAAGTATAAAAGAAATGCTTGATTTTTGTGAAAAAAGTAAAGATGAAGTGGATTATTTTTTATTACATCAATCCAATCAATTTTTAGTTGATTCTATTATAAATGACTTGGGTATTGATAGCTCTAAAACACCAAATTTTTTGATGTCAAAATACGCTAATTTAAGTGCTTGCTCTTTACCTGCTTTACTTTGTGAAATGCAAAAAAATGATTTTAGTGCCATTTTAAGTGCTTTTGGTGCTGGATATGCCTGGGGGAGTGCTTATATAAATTTTGATAAAAACTTTAAAACTGATACAATTTCAATTTATAAAGGAGAAAAAAATGACTAAAGAAGAATTATTAGAAGCTATTAGCGAAGCTATGCATATGGATGAAACACTAAAAGAAAATATGATTTTAGATGATATTGATGAATGGGATAGCTTAGCTTTTGTATCTATCATGGTATTATTTAAAAACTCACTTGGTAAACAAATTAGCGGTGATGATCTTAAAAAATGTGAAAAAGTAAGCGATCTTTTAGCTTTAGCTGGTGTTTAAACAAATATTTGTTTAAACTCTTTTCACACTTAAAACAATCTGCTCATTTTCCTCTTTAAAAGTATATATTAAATCATCACACTTATATGAGATTTCTTTTTTACAAGTTTTATCTTTTAAAGGTTCTTGTAAAATTTGCGGTAAGTGTTTTTTAATAAGTAATTTCATAGGTATACCCATACCATGAGTTAAGTCTTTAATAAATTTGCCATCTATTTGTTTTTCATCTATAACTTTTATAAATTCAACATCAAGTCCATGTTCTTTTAAAATATTAACATATTCTTCTTTTTCTTCTAAAGGAACATATTCATCAAATTTAGAATGATAAGCAATATATTTTGGATTTGGATATTTTGCTTGTATATTTAGATGATCTTTATTTAGTGTTTCTCTAATGAGTTTTCTAGCAGGTGAAAAATAATAAGGGGATTGTTTGTTTGTAGTCCATAGTGTTTTTTCAGAAGCACAAAGTTTAATATTATTAAAATAGTGAAAGGTTCCAAAGCAAAAATACTCAGTATAATCAACTTCTTTACCAAAACCTATAACTCTCCATAAATTAGTAAGACTAACATGGGAAGAATTATCCATTACAACATCAACAAGCCAAGGAGCTATTTTTGCACATAAATTTGCTAAATAACCTCCATGAGACGATCCGATTAAAATATGCTTTATACCCCCCCCATAGCTTTAAAAGGAGAATTTTTTCTAATATATAAAAGAGCATTTAGTATATCTGTTGCTTGCATGATACCAAAATTTTGATATTCATTTTTGGTAGGCTGTAAGCTCACACTTAAATCCAAATAATAATCTTTGTCAAATTCCCAACTATCTTTCTTTTTTTGAATTTCTTTATTAAGATAATCCATAGCAGGATGAAATTCTTCAAAAGTATTAAGTTTTGATATATCATAAGGAATTTCTATGTCAATAGCTTTTAAGCTTGCATCAAAAATAAGTTTATCAATATCATCTAAATACCATTGTGCTCCAGTTTGAGGACGATTACCTATACCATGATAATTTACACTCAAAACTGCTACATTGTAATTTCTAGCACAATAATCACTTATATAATAAATGCTTTTTATATCACTGCCAATACCGTTTATAACGCAAACAATGGCCTCTATTTCTTTACTATCATCATAAGTTAATTTAAATTCTAATTTACTTTCTCTTTTTATATTTAATTCTACATCATCACAAGAGTCTATGAAATAAGTTTCATTTTTTAACATTTAAAAAGCCTTTGCTAGTTTTAGATATATTTTATCAAACAATCTCTAAAACAAATTTATCATTTTCATCTTTAAAGGTAAAAACTTTATTTTTACAAGGATAAGATATACTATCTTTTTTCATACTAAATGTTTTATCTTTTAATTTTTCAAGCATAATAGGTAATTCTTTATTAAATAATGCCTTATCAGGAATTCCACACCCATGAGTTAAATTTTTAATAAATTTACCATCTATATCTTTTTCATCTATTAGATGAAAATCTACTTCATAATTTAAGGCTTTTAAAATTTCTATCATAGAAATTTTATGATCAGCTGGAGTTAAATCATCTTTAGCGCTATGATAACTTGTATAAATAATATTTTTATTCTTTTGAGCTTGTAAGATCAAATGATCTTTATTAAGTAAAGCTCTTATTAAATAATTTTCATCAGCAAAATAATAAGGTGAGTTTGGGTTTTTGCGTGTCCAATAAGTTTCCACATAACAATGAACTTTACTATTTAACTCATCTTCGTTTAAAATAGCATCACCTTTATTTAAATCCCTTCCTATGATATATCTTAACGGAGGCAATGCAGCACCTGAATTATCTATCACTCCATCTACATACCAAGGAGCTATTTTTGCACACATTAGTGCCACTAAGCCACCGTATGACCCCCCCCCCGTAAATTTTAGGTAAAGATTTAAATTGAGGATAATTTTTCATTATATCTTTTAAGGCATTGATATGATCGATAGCAGGCATAATGGCAAAATTATTATACTCATTGTTAGGTGGGATAAAAGTCACAGATAACTCAACCTTATAGTCTTGATTTAAAATTCCTTGTTCTTTTAATATACTCATTTTTTGATCAAGAATTTGATAATATTTTTCTATATTTTTTGTATTATCTAGCACTTCAAATTCTATTTCAAAATCCCTGAAAGCCTTTTCAAATGTTCTTATATCGTCTAATAAAAAAGTCATTTCAGCGCTATATTTATCCACATCAGAAACTCTTTGGCAAAAACAATGATAAAATACATTTACAGCTACTACATCAAATTTTTTAGCTATAAAATTTCTATAACTTTCTAGAAAATGTATATTTGCATTTGCTCCATATCCACCTATGATAAAAACAATAGCTTTCATTTGCTTACTATCATCATAAGTGATTCTATATTCTAATTTACTTTCTCTTTTTATATTTAATTCTACATCATCACAAGAGTCTATAAAATAAGTTTGATTTATGAGCATATTTTTCTTTCTTGATATTATAATTTATATGCTATTATAACTAATTAAAATACATTCAAAGAAAAAAGTATGAAATATATATTTAAATGCAATGATAAAAAATATTCCAATATAGACTTAATAGAAGCTTTTAAAAAACTTGGTATTAAAAAAGGTGATATTTTGTGTGTACATAGTGAATTGATGAAATTTGGTATTCCTTTACTTCCTAGAAATGAATTTTTACAAACTATATTAGATTGTTTTTTTGAAGTTATAGGTAAAGAAGGTACTTTAATCATGCCTACATTTACTTATAGTTTTTGCAAAAATGAAGTTTATGATAATTTGAATTCAAAAAGCACTGTTGGTGTTTTAACAGAATATTTTCGCAAATGGGGGGGGGGTAAAACGCACCAATGATCCTATATTTTCATTTGCCATTAAAGGAGCTAAAGAAGAATTGTTTTTAAAGGACACTACAAGTTGTTTTGGAGAAAATTGTGTGTATGAAATTTTAGCCAAAGAAAATGGAAAATTACTTTTATTTGGCTCTAAAATAGCCGGGTACACTTTTAGTCATTTCATAGAAGAAAAAGCTCATGTTCCATATAGATATTTTAAAAATTTTAGTGGAAAAATTATTGATGAAGATGGTAAAATACTCCAAAAAAATATTAAATACTATGTTAGAAAATTGGATGAAAATTCAGATTTAGATGTTGATAAACAAGTAGCTATTTTAAAAAATGATGATAATTTTAATATTTTAAATTTTTCCAATGCTCATATAATAAATATCAACATGAAAAACTATTTAGAAAAAACATTAAAAGCTTTAAAGGATAACCCTTATTGTTTGCTAAAGGAATAAAATGACAACTCATATCAATGATTTTTTACAAGAAAGTGTTGCTAAATTTGGAAGCAAAAATGCTTTTGTTGAGTTTAATGGTAGAAGTATAGGCTATAAAGAATTTGATGATTTAAGTAAAAAAATAGCAAGTAAAATTCTTTCTAAACTTCCTACTAAAAGTACACAAGATCCTGTATTAATCATACTTCCTAAAGGAATTGATTGTTTGCTTTCTTTTTTTGGTGTAGCAAAAAGTGGAAATTTTTATACACTTTTAGATGAAAAAAGTCCCAAAGAGCGTGTAGAAAAAGTTATAGAAGTTTTGAAACCAAAGCTTTTAATTACTTCTAAAAAATTAAATTTAGATTTTAATCTTGATACCATTTTCACAGAAGATTTTGAAAGCTTTGTTATAAATGAAAATGCTTTAGAAAAAGCTTTAAACGATCACATAGATACTAATTTACTTTATGTCTTTTTTACAAGCGGAAGCACAGGAACTCCAAAAGGAGTAAGCATAAGCCATAAAAGTGTGATTGATTATACTTTTTGGGTATGTGAAACTTTTAAACTAGATCATGAGGATATACTTGCTAATCAAGCACCATTTTACTTTGATAATAGCATATTAGATATATTTAGCTCTGTTAAAATGGGAGCTACGCTTCATATACTGCCAAATCATCTTTTTGCTTTTCCAAATAAAATTTTGGAGTATCTAGAACAAGAAAAAATAACAACAATTTTTTGGGTACCTTCAGTGCTGATTTATTTTGCTAATACCAATGCTCTTGAAGCCTTTACACTAAGGCATTTAAATAAAATTCTTTTTTGTGGTGAAATCATGCCAAATAAACAACTCAACATTTGGCGCAAATACCTTCCTAGTGCTTTATTTGCTAATCTTTATGGACCTACTGAAATTACCGATGTATGTTCTTTTTACATAGTTGATAGACAATTTAGCGATGATGAGCTTTTACCTATAGGAAAAGCTTGTAAAAATACCCAACTTTTAGTCTTTGATGAAAATTTAAATTTAATTACTCCAAGTCAAGTGGGAATTAAAGGCGAGCTTTATGTAAGAGGAACTTGTCTTTCTTTAGGCTATTACAACGATAAAGAAAAAACAAAGCAAGCTTTTATGCAAAATCCTTTGCATGATAATTACCTAGACTTGCTTTATAAAACAGGTGATGTGGTAGCTTATAATGAATTTGGTGAACTTTTATGTTATGGACGGATAGATCATCAAATCAAATATATGGGTCATCGCATAGAACTTGGAGAGATAGAAAGTATTATCAATTCTCATGAGAATGTAAGAAATTGCGCTTGTATTTTTAAAGAAGAAATTATTTGCTTTTATGAAAGTAAGGAAGAGTTAGATTTTAAAAACTTTTTAAAAGACAAACTCCCTGTTTACATGATACCTAAAAAATTTGTCAAAATAGAACAATTTGCTTTAAATGCAAATGGGAAGATTGATAGGAAGGTTTTGAGTAAAAACTCTTAAATCTCCACTCTT
>NZ_JAKMRT010000014.1:0-38512 GCF_025772225.1 Campylobacter sp. IFREMER_LSEM_CL1097
TAGTGGTGTCCCGTGTTGGATTCGAACCAACGGCCCCCTCCTTAAAAGGGAGATGCTCTACCGGCTGAGCTAACGAGACAATCAAAAAATGAAATTATGCCAAAAGAATATTTTTTTGTCAAGATCTAAAATAAAAATTTAAGCATATTCTTAAATATGCTTAAATTTAAACGATTAAGCTAAGTCCAATGACACTTTTCCATTTTTAATTTCTGCCACCTTAACCTTAACCTCGTTACCAATTTCTAACTTTTCCTTGAATTTAGAATTATGCAATAAACCATCTACGCCATCTCTAAGTTCTACAAAAACTCCAAATTCTACAACTTTTTGAACTTTTCCTATAAATTCTTCTCCGATATCAAATTTAGGCACTTCTTTTCTATCGCGCTTTTTATTAGAACCTTTAGAATGAACTAAATTTAATATATATTCTTTGCTTTGAGAAATAAAATCATGATTAATTCCTGCTATTTTAACCTCACCTTTATCTCTATCTAAGTCAATATTAACTTCAAATTTTTCTATAATCTCTTTTATAGTTTTACCACCTTGGCCAATAATATCAGGGATTTTATTTGGATCTACATTAAAAATTTCAATCTTTGGTAAAATTGCTTCATTAACAACTATGTTTTGATTGGCCTCTTCCATTAATTGTAAAATGTGCTCCCTAGCTTCTTTTGCTTGATATAAAGCCTCTTTTAAAACTTGTTGCTCTATACCGCCAAGTTTTATATCCATCTGCAAAGCAGTGATTCCCTTGTAACTTCCTGCTACTTTAAAATCCATATCTCCATCATGATCCTCAAGACCCATAATATCTGTTAAAATAGCATATTTTTCATCTTCAAAAACAAGTCCCATTGCCACACCTGCCACTAGTTTTTCACTTTTTACCCCTGCGGCTCTTAAAGCCAAAGCACCACCACAAACAGTAGCCATAGAACTAGAACCATTACTTTCTAAAATTTCAGACACTAAACGAATAGTATGAATATAATCCGTATCAATACTAGGATGTAAAGCTCTTTTTGCTAAATTTCCATGCCCTAACTCTCTTCTACCTGGAGCTTTTATAGGAGTAGCCTCACCTACGGAAAAACCTGGAAAATTATAATTTACCATAAATTTTTCGCATATAGGATTTTTTTCTGTTAGTAAATCTGACATTTGCGCATCATTATCACTTCCCAAGGTAGCTATAACTAAAGCTTGAGTTTGCCCTCTAGTAAAAAGACACGATCCATGTGCATTTGGCAGAATATTTGTCTCTATATCTATCTTTCTAACATCTTTCAAGCCTCTACCATCCGCCCTTTTATTTTCATTAAGAATTTGACTTCTAACAAGTTCTCTTTTGCACAAATATAAAGCTTTCTCAATATCTTCAATTTTCCATTCATTTTCAATAGCACTAGCTTCATTTTCAATCTCTTTTGCTATTTGTGAAATTTCACTTGCTCTTTCACTTTTCGCCATTTGGTTAATTGCAATTTTAAGCTTTGAGATATAGGAATTTTTAATAAAATCAACAATTTTGCCACCATCTGTTTCTATTTTAAATTCAAGTTTGGAATTTTTTCTATAAGCAGCAAAAACTCTTTCATATTCATTAGAGCCACGCAAAATCGCATTACCTGCAAATTCCAAAGCCTTTAAAACATCATCCTCATTAAGCTCATTCATATAATGTTGACCATTTTGTTTGTTTGCTAAAGCTCTCATTTCTATCATTAAAAGCTCATCTTTAACACCCGCCACATAAAGGTCTAAGGTGCTATTTTTTAATTCACTATTGCTTGGATTTAAAACAAATTCATTATTCATACGACCTATTCTTACACCACAAACTGGCGCTTTTATAGGAATATCACTTAAATATAAAGCAATGCTTGCGGCATTTAAACTCATCACTTGCAGATCTACTTCAGGATCAGCAGAAAGAACCATTACTACAATTTGAGTTGGATAGGCATAGCCTTTTGGGAAAAGAGGTCTTAAACTTCTATCTATAATCCTTGCACTTAAAGTTTCATTATCACCTGGTTTAGTTTCTCTTTTTACATAACCACCTGGAATTCTTCCTGCTGCATAAGCTTTTTCTATATATTGTACCGTAAGAGGTAAAAAATCCTCTTCTACCATTTTTTCTTCTCTAGCAACAGTTGCCAAAACTACAGCATTTTTTTCTTGCATTAAAACTGCACCTGCTGCTTGTTTTGCAACCTTATTAGTCTCAAATATTTCAAGATGATTATTAATATTTATTTCATGTCGCATGATTTTTCCTTTAATATTTTCATCATAGGCAAAAACCAAATAAGCTTTTTAAATTTTAAAAATTAAAACTTAAAAAGCCTGTTTTTGTTTTGCCTATAAATTTATATCTAAACAACCGATTGTTTAGATATAAATTTATCTCTTTAATGGAAGATAATATTTACTTTCTTCTAAAATATCTAAAATTTCATGAGCTTGCAAAATCGTTTTATTTTTAAAATAAAACTCAATATTCACAAAATGATCAATTTTTTGCACACAATAAACCTCATCTACAAAAACACCGATATATTCATATACATCACTTGGCATTAAAGCAGTAGCATAAACAATACTATTTACTTCTTCTTTTAACAAACTTTTAATACATGAAGAAGCAGTAATTCCACTTTCGCAACCTTCATGCAATATTAAAATATTTCTCCCTTTTAAATCCTTTAAAAGATTTCCTTTTCTATAACGATACACATTTTTTAAAATTTTTTCTTCGTAGGTTCTATTGGCTTCACCATAAATATAATCTAAACTTATATCAAAAGCTTTAATTAAAGCCTCATTATAAACCAACTCCTTTGTTTCACTAATCATAGCTATTTGACATTCATCATTATTAGGAGCTTTAATTTGTTCTGTAAATAAAAAATCATATGGAATTTCTAATTTTTGTGCTAGTGTATCAACAAAAACTATCGATTTTAAAGAAGGTGTAATAATAATATAATCTTTTAGTTTGTTTAATGGTAATATATCATATAATTTCTCAAGTGCATCTTTTTCATCTTCAAAAAATATCATATCGACCTTTCATTTTCCTCTAAAGAAAAATCATAAGATACTCCGCCTAATGGATAAAAATTAAACATAAAATATACACCACTTTGATCTTTAGCACTAATACCACCACTTGTAAGTTTAGGTGAAATATCTTTGCGATACATCAAAGAATAATTCCAACATTTTCTTTGATAAGTATAACCTATCTCCCATTTTTCAGGATCTTTGTTCAAATCAAACCACAATCCACCAAAAATTTGATAATTAGTATTTATATCATATTGGGCTTTAGTCCCTATAAAATTATATTTTTCATTCTCATACATTCTATAAGCATGGTTTAAACTAATCTTCCATTCACCATAATCAAACAAAGCTTCACTAAAAACCTTATCAAAACGATTATCAGCTCCAGAATATTCAGCTTCATTTCTTAAACTTATATAATCATTGTAAAAATATTCTACAACATTATCAAAAGCACCAAAGCTACCTTCTTTAGTAAAGTATTTAACCTTCAAGTTATGATATAATTTTTTTTTGCCTAAAGTATTATAAAAATACTGATACATTGAAAAATTAAGTTGCTCAGGATCATTTTTTAACTCTACAAAATCTTCAGTGATTTCACCCGATTTAGCTCCAGGTAGAAAATAATTAACCCCTAAATATAGAGTATGATAAAAATTTTCATATGGCTTTGAAAGATCTGTATATAAAGAAAAATTATGAGAATTTCTAAATAAATGTTCTTGATTTTTAACATCTGTATTAGAATAATCTACAAAATTTGCATATATCCTTTCTGTGAAAGCAAAATTTAAAAAATCATCAAAAAAACTCGTATGATAAATTAAAGGTAAATCAAAATCTAAAGTTTTAGCATAAATACCCGTATGTCTATAATACCTATGAAAAGAAGCATCCAAGCTATATTGTATATAATTATCAAAAAATCCATTTAAATATCTATGATATTGAAAAGATGGATATTCTTGTAAAGTATCTTTATTGCTAATTTTAGAAGTGTCTATATAATACTTTGCATAAGCACCATAATAATTATCATCATCTGATAAAAAATAATTTATTTTAGAAGTAACTAAAGAAGCTTCGGTTTTTGTACTAGAACTTAAATTCATATAATCAACATCATTTAAATAAGTAGCATCAACCCATAAACCCTCTTGAAATTCTTCACCTAAAAGACTTTTAAATAAAGATTCATTTGAATATTTAACCTCTAAACCATAGTGTTCTTTATTTTTTAAATTTTCTTCTCTTTTATAACTTGATTTTTCGCCAAAAATACCACCGCTAATTTCACCTTGAGAATAAGGGGTATCAATAAATCTTAAAGTTGAGTATAAGCCATAACCTCTTTTTGTTCTAATCTGAGGTTCAAATTGAACGTCCGCATTATCATCAATAACATAATAAATTGGCTGATTATAATATAGCCCTTCACTTTGTTTTAAAACCACTTGGGGAATTAACAATCCGCTTTTTCTTTTAGTATCTACACTAAAACCAAAATAAGGTAAATACATCACCGGAACATTTTTTACATATAATCTTGCATTATAAAGATGTAAAAAATTACTCTCTTTGTTTAATTTGCCTTCATCAAAACGAATTTCCCAATCAGGATTTTCAACATTACAACTAGATACAACAGACTTTTTACTCATTACAAATTTGTCATCAATTTTAGCTTGATGACATTGTAGCCAAACCTCCAAATCATTATTTGAAAAAAATAAATTTTTAAAAGCTGTAGCGTTATCTTTTAAGTTAATCTTTGTATAAGTAGAATTAGTTCTTTCTTTTTGCCCCCTTAAGATATTAACATCTCCAAAAAGCTCCAAATCTTTTGTTGTTTCATTAAATTTAGCCTCGCTTGCAGTTATCAAATAAAAATCAGATACCACAACTACATTATTTTTTGCCTCTATGATATCATTTTTTTTAACAACATCCAAAGCATAAATATCTACTTTGGAAGCATATAAACTTCCTATGCAAGCTAAAGAAAGTAATATTTTACGCAAGATCTATCACCACTGTTTTGGCCGCATAATCATGCCAAGTTTTTAAAACGATATTGCTTAAAGCCCAAGCAAAACCCAAACCATATAACATATCACTAATTTGCCTTACACCTGCTCTTAAAGCACTTTGAATGAAATTTGGTTTATCTAATAAGTTTTGATCAATAACCATAATCTTCAAAAGCATTTTTCCTAAAGTTGCACCATATAAATATGTAAATAAACTATGATATGTAAATTGCAAAATTAAAGTTCCACCAGCAAAACGTATTAAAAGATTGTGAATTTCATCATAAGTTTGCATAGAACTAATCTTATCAAATAAAATAATACTTACAATAGCTAAAATCACAAAACTATCAACAATATAAGCCAAAAATCTTTTTTTAAAACTTGCTATTTTTAGCTCTTCTTTTTCTAGTTTGTCAAATAATTCTTGATTTGCACTCATTTAAGAACCTGAAAAGCAATATCTTTTCTATGTTGTTTTCCTTTAAAATGAACATTATCACAAAGCATATAAGCATTTTTTTGCGCTTCTTCAATACTTTTTCCAGTTCCTACACAAACTAATACACGACCACCACTAGCATATAGTTTGTTATTTTCTAAAATTACTCCAGCATAAGAAATATGAGAATTTTGCGGAATTTCTCCTATATCAATTAATGCTTTTGGAGAATCTTTATAAGGATAGTTTTTACTTGCACAAACCACACCTACTGCAAATTCATCTTTGATTTTTATACGAGTATTTGCAAGATTTTTATTCACACATGCTAAAAATAAATCCAAAGGATTTTCTATCAAAGGCATCAAAACTTCGCACTCAGGATCACCAAAACGCACATTGTATTCTAAAACATAAGGTTTATTATTTACAACCATCAAACCTATAAACAACACTCCAACAAATTCAGTACCCTCTTCTTTCATACCTTTAAGAGTTGGTACTACTATATCTTTTTTTACTTGCTCTAATAAATTTTCACTTGCTAAAATACTTGGAGCATATGCACCCATTCCTCCTGTGTTTGGTCCCTTATCATTATCCAGTAATCTTTTATGATCTTGTGCAGCAGGTAACAATATAAAATCATCTCCATCACAAACTGCAAATACACTTAATTCAAATCCGTTGAGATATTCTTCTATAACAACAATCTTACCAGCTTCACCAAAACTCTCTCCGCTAAGCATATTTTTAGTAGCCTCTAAAGCTTCTTCATGGCTTTGAGCAATAATCACACCTTTGCCCGCACACAAACCATCTGCTTTTACCACTATAGGAGGAGTTAAACTCATAATAAATTTCTTAGCTTTCTCATAATCTGTTGTATTTAAAAATTTAGCTGTTTTAATTTTATATTTTTTTAAAAAACTCTTCATATAAGATTTTGAAGCTTCAAGCATAGCAGCAGCTTTAGTAGGACCAAAAATAGCAATATTATTTTCTTTAAAAAGATCTACTATACCCTCTGCTAGAAAATTTTCACTTCCAACTATACAAAGATCAATCTCAGATGCCTTTGCATAAGCTGTAATAACCTTAGGATCTTTCATATTAAGATTTGTTCCTATTTTAGCGGTAGCACCATTTCCTGGTGCAAAATAAAATTCCAAATTATCATTTGTTTTTTGAAGAGCCAAAGCGATAGAATATTCCCTAGCACCGCTTCCTAATATTAAAATTTTCATTATTTTCCTTAAAATATCAAAACCCAAATGGCCGGAGTATAAGTGTCTGACCCTCAAAAAGTCAAAGTATGCCATTAGGTGATTTTTAAAGGCTGCAGCTTCTCGCTTTTTTTCAAAACTCAAACGAAGTCACAGAACACGGTAAATCACACATCACAGCTTATAATTAATGTGTTGGATCCTCTTTAATACCATATCGAACCATTTAGGCATTCTAATTATAACTAAGAAAACTTAAAAATAGGGTTTAAAAGGATTTTTATAAAATTTTGAATTTAGTTTTAGAGTCCTTTTTTAAAAAATACTTTCCCTCTAAAATAACATCAGCAACAGATGCCCAAATAGTTTTTTCATCTACATAAACTATATCAAATTCAGTATTTTTCATCAATCCTTGATAATTTACTTTTTTAGGTGCATGCTTAACAACATAATAAGGATTCATTGCAAAAATTTGGATTTTCATATTAACATATAAATCAGGATTGGAAGTAACTATTAAAAAACTTTTTTCACATTCTTTTCTTACTTTTTTAACATAAGAAAGCAATAATTGATCATTTGGATTTAGTGCATGTTTATTTAATCTATTTAAATAAAGTTCAGCAAAAGAAAGAGTGCAGAAAGAAATTTCGCTTGCAGTTTTAAAATAAGAATTTTTTATACTTGTTGATTTTAAAGATTTTTTCCAAATTTCTATATCTAATTTTGTAGCACATATATTTAAACCTTGTTTAATTTTCTCAAAAAGTTTCTCTCTAGCCATATTAAAACTATTATTAAAAATGGTAAGGTTTTTTTCATAGAAAGACTTTCTCATTGCCTCTAATTTTTCAATGCTTTTTGTAAAATAATCTACTTCATTTTTTATTTCAACAAGCTTTTGTTTTTTACTTTGTATCATTTCTTCAAATTCTTGTCGTTTTTTGCCACTTTCTGTTTCTATTCTCGCTTGTTTTGATTTAATATCTGTAATCAAAGTACTCATTTGGCGATCAAGTGCTAATTTTCTATTTTTCCTATTGTCGATCGAAGCAAGAAGGGCTTGATAATGACATTGATGAGACAAAAAGACCTCATCATACAAACGCTCCATGTTGATATGTTTTTGTTTATCTTTCATATCTTTATAAGCCATTTCAAGATGTACTATAATATTTTTCATAGCAGAAAAGTCAGCTTGGTTAATGGTATTATCTGAAAAAAGCAAAGTATCCAAAGCTTTATGTAAAAAACGCTTCATAGCAAAAAAATCTATAATATATGGCACCTCATCTGTATTAATATCTTTCACAGCATTGATTGATAGTGTTTCATTATAAAAATACCTTTGAATGGCTTGTGGGATAGTCAAATTTAGAGTAATCTTATCAAGATTATCATAATCAGTTTCTCTATAAAGCTCTTGAACATAAGCATCACGCCTTGTTAGTCTTAAATCCTCCAATTCATCATCACTATCTGTTTTCCAAAAATCTCTTTCTTTGATAAAATCATTATCTCCAAATTCTTGAAATTTAGAAGGTCTTAAATCTGTAATATGCTTTCCATCGGATCTAAACTCAACAAACATACCAACCGTTGGCATGCTTCTTTTATCGTGCCAAGCATGTTTGTTAAATTCAAAAAATGTTTTTGCAAGATTAATTACTGTTCCTCTTCCAGTACCATCCACATAAACCATTATTTTTCCATGCATATCCAAATCCTTGATCTAAAGAAAAATTAAATTCTTATTTTAACTTTGTTTTCATAAATTTACAATAATATTTTAAAATTTATTAAAAATAACTATCTTAGGTATTTAATCTATGTTTTTATATCAATACTTTAAAAATCCAAAGCAAACAGGAGCATTTTGTGCAAGCTCAAAAAAACTAAGCAAACTCATAACCTCTCATGTCCAACATGCAAAAAATATTATTGAAATAGGACCTGGAACAGGAAGTTTTACCAAATATATCCTTAAGCAAAAAAATCATGATGCAAGATTTTTTGCAGTTGAAATTAATCCACATATGGCAAAAAAACTACAACAAAATATAAAAAATATAGATTTAGAAATTAGATCAGCGGAATTTCTACCTGATATGTTAGAAAAAAGAGCAATCAACAACGCGGACTTAATTATTTCTGGAATTCCTTGGGCTTTATTAAATTCCAAAGAACAAGATTTATTATTAAAGTCCATTCATGAAGTTTTAGAGGAAAATGGTTGCTTTGCAACATTTGCATATATACTGCCCACGCCAAAAGGAAGAGCTTTTAAGAAAAAACTTTTTACTACTTTTAGCAAGGTAGAAATTTCACCTATCATTTGGCAAAATCTCCCTCCTGCTTTTGTTTATTTTTGCACTAAATAACTATTCCCATTCAATAGTCGCTGGCGGCTTACTAGAAATATCATACACCACACGATTAATTCCTTCTACTTCATTAATAATACGGCGTGAAATATTTTCTAGTAACTCATAAGGTAAATGAGAAAAAGTAGCTGTCATACCATCACTTGCATTCACCACACGCACACAAACTGCATTATCATAAGTCCTATTATCTCCCATTACGCCAACACTTTGCACATTTAAAAGCACGCAAAAAGCCTGCCATGTTTTATCATACCAACCACTGCTTTTTAATTCTTCAATCAAAATCACATCAGCTTTTCTCAAAAACTCCAAACTAGGCTCATTTACTTCACCCATAATGCGTATAGCAAGCCCTGGTCCCGGAAAAGGATGACGATAAACTACATCTTTACTCAAGCCAAGTTCTATTCCTAAAGCTCTTACCTCATCTTTAAAAATTTCTTTTAGAGGTTCAATAAGTTTTAAATTCATCTTTTCAGGTAACCCACCCACATTATGATGAGATTTTATGGTTTTACTAGCTCCTACAACCGAACTTTCAATAATATCAGTATATAAAGTTCCTTGTGCTAAATATTTTACATCTTTATGTTTTTTAGCTTCTTCTTCAAAAACTTCTATAAAGGTATTTCCTATAATTTTTCTCTTTTGTTCAGGATCCCTAACACCTGCTAAGCGACTTAAGAAAATCTCCCTAGCATCAATACTAATTAGATCAATACCTAAAGTATGTCTAAACATATATTCAACTTGCTCTTTTTCACCGCTTCTTAAAAGACCATTATCAACAAATACTACTACCACTTGATCTTTTATCGCACTTGCTAGTAATGCAGCCACTACACTGCTATCAACCCCACCACTAACAGCACATAATACCTTATCATTACCCACTTCTTCTTTAATTTTTTGCGCTTGAGTTTTTGCAAAAGATCCCATATTCCATATACTATCACAATTACATGCATACTTAGCGAAATTTTTTAAGATGCTTTTTCCAAACTCACTATGTTGAACTTCAGGGTGAAATTGTAAAGCAAAAAATTTACGCTTTTCATCTCCAAATACACAAAAAGGACTATTTTCGCTTGTTGCTAAAACCTCAAAACCTTGTGGTAAATTTTCTACCTTATCAGAATGACTCATCCATACCGTTTGTTTTTTAGGTAAATTTTTAAACAAGTCACTATCATTTTGAATATCTATAGTTGCTTTGCCATATTCTTTATGACCTGCTGGAGCTACATTTGCACCAAAATGATGTGCCATAAGTTGCATACCATAACAAATTCCTAAAACTGGTATATTTAAATCAAAAACACCTTTATCACAAAAATAAGCATCATTTGCATATACACTAGCCGGTCCACCGCTTAAAATAATACCCTTAGGCTCTTTAATTTTAATCTCATCTAGACTTACATTAAAAGGTAAAATTTCTGCATATACGCCCTGCTCTCTTAATCTTCTTGCAATGAGCTGTGTATATTGCGAACCAAAGTCCAAAACCAAAATATCTGCTTTTTTCATCTAACTCCTTTATAAATTTAACAATTGAAATTGTACATACCAAACTATAATAGATACTATATATCCAACTAAAATCGTCCATACATATTTTAAATGAGAGTTAAAAGTATAAATTCCCTTCATTTTTCCCATTACCCCCACACCAGCTGCTGAGCCAAAGCTTATTAATGATCCTCCAATTCCTGCTGTAAGAGTTACTAAAAGCCATTGAGTATCATCCATACTTGGATTAGCTTTTAATACCGCACTCATAACCGGAACATTATCTACAATAGCAGATAAAAATCCTACGCCTATATTAATACTAGTAGCTCCAAATTTTGTATAAAGATCGGAAGCATAAGCAAGCCATCCAACAAAATGTAAAGCGCCCACAGCAGATAAAATTCCAAAGAAAAATAATAAAGTATCCATTTCAATACGCGTCATATAATGAAAAATATTTAAATCTTTTTTACCTTGTTTTCTATTGAAAAAATACATATATAAGCTGAGCAAAGAAAGACCAAAAATCATACCCCACATTGCAGGCAAATCGCAAATACTATGGATAAAAACTGCTAAAGCGATAGTTAAAAAACCAAGCACAATAAATACTTTACCACCTGGTTTAATTTCAACTTTTTCTAGATTATCTTTATGAAAATTTGGCTCAACATCAGGCACATAACGCGATAGCAAATAAGCCGTAAGAAACCATCCAATAAAAGAAGCAGGAAAAAGAGCAAAAAATTCAAAAAAGGTAGCTTTTTTTGCCGTCCAAACCATCAAAGTAGTAATATCACCAAATGGCGACCAAGCTCCACCAGCATTAGCTGCTACTACAATATTTATAGCACCTGGGATTAAAAATTCTTTATTATGTTTATCTATAGTTAAAAGCACAGTAGATAAAATCAAAGCCGTTGTAAGATTATCTGCAATCGGAGAGATAAAAAAAGCCAAAATTCCTGTTAGCCAAAATAATTTTCTATAAGTATAACCCTTGCTTACAAGTTTGTATTTTAAAGTTTCAAAAACCGATCTTTCTATTAATGCTTCTATAAAAGTCATTGCTGCTATTAAGAAAAACACAATTTGTGCGATTTCCAAGATAAGATGATTAACACTTTCTTCAAGTATTTGCGTGTCTAAATCATTTACTACCATATATATACCAATGACAATAAAAGAAAATGTTCCTATAAATAAAGCAGGTTTAGTTTTATTGATATGATATTTTTCTTCCGCTGCTATAAAATAATACCCCAATACAAAAATTATTAAAACACTTACACCTAAAACACTAAAAGCTAAATTTAATTCATGATTTTGATTTGCTAGTAAAAAACTAGCACCAAAACAAAGTAAAAAAAATATTCTGTTCATATTTCACTCTCCAAAGATTGGAATTTTTTTATTTCCTTTACACTGCCATTATTATCTTTTATCTCATAAAATGGAGGAGCTTTATAACCACATGCACTTAAAAATATTAATAAAAAAAATGTTACAATAATTAAATGGAAGTTGAAAATAAAATTAAAACAAGTCATGATGTTATTGATATATTTGCTAATTCTGAAAAATATAAACATTATAGACCTTTAAAAGCACTTTTGCAATATAAAGAGTTTTTAAAACTGTTTAACCATAATCACCAACAAATGATTACTAAACTCTTTATAAAAAATAATACTTTAATTATTTTAGTTAAACACCACATTGCATATATGGAGCTTAATCACGATAATACCAAAAAAATGATTAAAAGTCTCATAAAAAACTATATTTTAGCTAAGCCAATGAGTAATTTTGCTAAAGTGGAAAATATAAAAATACTTAGCGACAAAAACTTTATATCCAAAAACAATACTTTTAACGCACATAAAAAAACTCATCTAGAACTTTCTAATGGAAATTTTAAAAACCATTTTGAAAATCCTATTTTATATAATAAATTTGAAGAACTACGAAAGCTTATAAAAAATGCTTGAAAATGAACTCAAAACCTTGCCTAATTTACCTGGCGTGTATCAGTATTTTGATATACAAGGTAAGCTTTTATATGTAGGTAAAGCCAAGAATTTAAAAAACCGCGTTAGAAGTTATTTTAATTTCACTCCAAATCTTTGCCCAAATCCTAGCAATAGTTTAAGAATTCAAAAGATGATTAGCCAAACACATCATTTAGAATTTATTACCACAAAAAGCGAGGCTGATGCTTTAATACTAGAAAATTCTTTTATAAAACAATTACACCCAAAATACAATATATTATTAAGAGATGATAAAACCTACCCTTATATTTATATAGACTTAAATGAAGATTTTCCAAGATTTGAAATTACAAGAAAAATCATCAAAAAAAATAAAATAAAATACTTTGGTCCATTTTTTAAAGGCGCAAAAGAGCTTTTAAATGCTTTATATTTATCTTTTGAGCTAAGACAAAAGAAATCTTGCAAAGAACTTTGTCTTTTTTATCAGATTAAGCGTTGCAAAGGTCCGTGCGAGCAAAAAATCTCTAAACAAGAATATGAAAAAATTATCCAAAAAGCCACACAAGCTCTTTTAAATCCCTTATCTTTAACAAAAAATTTAGAAAATAAAATGCTTGAATACGCAAAGAGTGAAAACTACGAAGAAGCAGCTCTTATAAGGGATCAAATTAAAACAATTGAAGATTTAAGTGTAAAAATACAAATAGACCTTGCAAAATTAGAAGATTTTGATATTTATGCTATTTATTGCGAAGAAAACATACTCTCCATGGTGCGTTTTGTAATAAATAATGGTAAAATCATTAGTTCAAACCATAAAATACTAGCTCTTAATAATCAAAACGAATTTGACTTAAATGCAATTTATAAACAATATATTCTAGAAAATTACACACAAGAATCTCCAATAAAATCAACTCGTATTTATACACACAAAGATTTTGAAGACATGAAGCTACTGCAAGATCTACTCAGCGAGAGATTTTCTAGAAGATTTTACCTTAAATCGCCAAAACTTGGTGAAAAAAAATCCCT
Organism: Campylobacter sp. IFREMER_LSEM_CL1097; assembly: GCF_025772225.1. NCBI lineage: Bacteria > Pseudomonadati > Campylobacterota > Epsilonproteobacteria > Campylobacterales > Campylobacteraceae > Campylobacter > Campylobacter sp. IFREMER_LSEM_CL1097. The sequence continues at coordinate 13,723 of NZ_JAKMRT010000014.1, forward strand.
GTGTGAGCTTGCTCTAGAAAATGCAAAAATAAACATACAAAAGCATTTAAAAAATGAAAATTATTTATTTTTAAAAGAATTAAAAGATTTTTTCAATCTGCAAAATTATCCCAATCATATAGAAATTTTTGATAATTCTCATATGCAAGGTGATGCAATTGTAGGTGCTTTAGTAACCTTCAAAGATGGGAAATTTGATAAAAGCTCTTATAGACACTATCATTTATCTTATAAAAATGATTATGATCAAATGCTTCAAATCCTTAGTAAAAGAGCTTTATCCTTTGATAAAAATCCACCGCCTGATTTATGGCTGATTGATGGTGGGAATGCCTTATTGAAACTAGCAAATGATATTATTAAAAGTTCTGGAGCAAATGTGGATATTTTAGCTATATCTAAAGAAAAAATAGATGCTAAAGCTTATAGAGCAAAAGGAAGTGCAAAAGATAAAATTTATACTCAAGAAGGAAAAATTCAACTTTCTACCGATGATAAAAAATTGCAATTTTTACAAAAATTACGCGATGAGGCACATCGCTTCGCAATTAGTTTTCACCAAAAAACAAAAAGAAAACAGGACCTACAAAGCTCTAAGCTGATACAACTTGGAATCTCTCAAGGTTATATTAAAAAATTTTTAGATTATTATGGTAGTTTTGATAAAATCAGTAAAGCCGATTTTAATGAATTAAAATCACTTTCTAATATAAAAATAGCCAAAATAATTAAGGAAAATTTATGATATTTTTTATTAGTTCTTTAACTTTGATTTTATGTTTTTTCAATTATTATTTTTTATATCCAATTGATCAAAAATTATTCTATATTTATACCTCTATTAGTATTTTAATATTTATCGCTACATGTATTTATTTAATCATAAAAAATCAAAAACTTAAAAAAGATAATATCATTATTCAAGAAATAGAAAAATTTTTAAAAATATCAAGTTCAACCTCTTTAATAGATCTAAAAGAAAAATTAAAAACATCATTTGAGCTAACGCAAAAACAATTGCAAGATCAAAAAATACAAAACAAACTTTTACAAAAAAACTTGCAATATCTTATTCAAAGTTTTAACTATATGGGATTAGAAAATTCCATTGCACTAAAACCGATTTTAAAAAAATATCAAATAAATACAAAAACAAAAAATATTATTTTTAAGAATATCCACGCATGCATTGTAAATGATGATATGATTGAAAATTTTTTATTACAATGTATTTTATTAGATATAGGCATTAGTAGTGAAATTTTTGATGATTTTCAAAAAGTAGAAAAAAAATATTCCTTTATTATTTCAAAGAAGAAAATAAAAAATACGCTAAACTACACATTTGTAGATGTCAATGTCAAAGATCTTATCAATTTTTTAAGTACAAATTTTAAAGAAGAAAGTTATCAAATAGCAAATTTATACAATGTATTGATTTTTAAATCTTCTAGTTTTGAAAATAATCTAATTTTAAATATAACCAATCAATTTTGCTCAAATAATCAAATCGTAGATAGCCTAAGTGATTTTAAGAACGCTTTAAAATTAAATTTTAGATTAATTTTGGTTGATTATGAAGTCATAAAGTTCGATATTTTACATTTTACTCAAATACTACATGAGTATAAAATACAAAATTCACAAAATAAAATTTTACTTTTTACCAAAAATAGAGTTAAAAATTGCGATTTTGCTGATGAAATTATAAATGACATTAGCAAAAATGAATGGATAATTTTACTTAAAAAATATATCAATCAAGTTTAGTTCTATGATTAATAGCCTTATGTAAAGATATAAAATCGACATTTTCCAAACTAACACCGCTTGGAATACCTTGGGCTATTTGGGAAAAACTCAAATTTAAATCCTTTAATTTTTCCTCTATAAAAAAAACTACAGCGTCTGAATTTAAGCCTTGAGTAAAAGCGAAAAAAATTTCTTTAGTATTTTTGTTTTCAATCATTACTCTTAATTTAGTAATATTTTCTTCGTTGGTATTTTCTAGTACAAAATAAAGCCCATCATAGCTTTTACTATCTTCTAAAATTAATACATCTTTAGGATCTTGCACTATACAAATAATATTATTATTTCTTTCTATATCAGAACAAACTTCACATAATTCATTTTCACTTAAAGCCCCGCATTGTATACATTTTTTAATTCCTCTAATGGATTCTTCAATACTATAAGCAAGTTTAGAACCTAACAAAGGATCTTTTATACAAACATGATAAGCAAGTCTTAATGCGGACTTTTTACCGATAGTAGGCAATGCAGAAAATGCATTTACTAATTCATTAAATTTTTCTAAATCTTTCAAGTCATTTTAACCTTGAAAAAACAATCTTAAAAATATGATAACCATCTTCATAACTATAAGTTAAATTATAACCATGAAGATTGCAAATATTATTGATAATATAAAGCCCTAATCCCATACCTTCAACTTGAGTATTTTGTTCTCTTACAAAAGGTTTCAAATAATAATCAAAAGTTTTTTTAAGTTGAACCCCTTTATTTCTAATAATTACATAGTCCCCTGAACATATAATCTCACAAGCTTTATCGTCAGAATATTTAATAGCATTATCAATCAAATTTTTAAGCATTAAGGAAAAAAGTTCTAAATCAGCAACAATCATAGTATCTTCTTTGTAAGAAATCTTAACTTTTTGATAAAAATCATCTCTCATGAGATAATCTTCAGCCTGCTCTAAAATTAAGCTCAAATGATAAGTTTGCAAATTTAGTTGGCAATTTCTAGATAAAACTTTTTCAATTTTACCAAATTCATCAATCAATAATTCAAGTCTTTCAAAAATCGCTACTAAGCGGTCTTTTTGCTTTTGATTGTCTAGCATCTCACAAACTATCCTACCTTTTCCAATAGGTGTTTTAAGTTCATGCATAATCATTCTTAAAAAAAATTGTCTTGATTTTACTAATTCTTGTATTTTATTAATAGCATGGTCAAATTCAAAAGAAATTTCTGAAATCTCATCATTAATTTGTGAATATTCGGATAAAGGTTCTATTTTTCCAGCACTAATATTTTTAATTTTCTTTTTTAAAATTTTTAAAGGCATTAAAGATCTTAAAACAGAAAAATATAAAAATATAATCAAAATCAAACTAAAAAAGAAACTTAGTAAAAACAAATATTCTAAACGCGTAGATGCATTTAGCTCATAAAGCTGCTTTAAATTAGCTTGTTCAACATAAAAAAAAATTTGATTATGGTAAATAATAGAAGAAAAACTACCGTAAGCAGAATTAACCTTAAGCACCTTTTCACCTTTTGCAACTATATGTTTTGCACTGCGTTCATTTTCAACTATTTTAAAAGACTTAGAAAGAAGATAATCATGAATTGAAAAACCTTCTTTTCTTTCTAAATTATATATAATTTTTTCTACAATTTCTTTTTGTCTATTTTGCTCATTGGTTAAATAAGAATCAACCTGAACCTTACCCAAGAGCACAAACAAAGCACAAACAAACAAAAAAGCCGTTGCAAAAAGAACGGTAATCTTAAGATTAATAGTTACTTTCATCCTATTAATTTATATCCTATCCCTCTAACTGAAAAAATATGCTTTGGTGCCTTCGAACTATCACCGATCTTAGTTCTAAGCCTACCAATAATTACATCTAAACTTTTAGAATCTTTATCTTTCAAGCTTTTGCAGTGATACACAAGCTGCTCTCTGCTAACTGAAAATCCATGTTGTCTTATCATATAACTTAAAATTTCATATTCAGCAGGAGTTAAAATTAAAACCTCTTCATTGTAACTAATCTCATGTCTTTTTTCATCAATTTTAAAAGCTGAATTGATTATTTTTTCAGGAGTTTCATTTACGCGTTTTGAACGACGGATTAAACTCATAATTCTTGCATGCATTTCTTTAGGATCGTAAGGCTTTGGTAGATAATCATCCGCACCTATTTGAAGTCCTACAATTTTATCACTTAAATCGCTTCTAGCTGAAGAAATAATAATAGGAATACTATATTTTTCTCTTATTTCGCGACAAACTTCAAGACCATCAAGTCCAGGTAAAGTTAAATCAAGAATTAAACAATCATAATTTTTTATACCAGCACTCATTCCCAAATACGGATCTTCATAATTAGTAACTTTGATATTAAATTGGGCCAAATATTCTGCTAAAAACTCTGCAAAATCTGGATCATCTTCGATCATTAAAACATTAATCATCTCTACCCCTTATTAGTGAAAATATGTTACAAACTTAATATTATAACACATAATTTAACTATTCATTTATTTTTTTGCTAAAATTATAATATTAATTTTTCAAGAGAGGAAAAAAGTGGAACTTAATTATTATGAAATATTAGAAATTTCTCAAACTTCAGATAAAGAAACTATAAAAAAAGCTTATAGAAAAATGGCATTAAAATATCATCCTGATAGAAATCAAGGAGATAAAGAAGCTGAAGAAAAATTTAAGCTTGTCAATGAAGCTTATGAAGTACTTAGCAATGATGAAAAGCGAAGTATATATGATAGATACGGCAAAGAAGGATTAAAAGGACAAGCCGGTGGTTTTGGTGGTTTTGGAGATGTTGATTTAGGGGATATATTTTCAAGTTTTTTTGGAGATGGATTTGGTTTTGGAAACTCAACGCGTAAAAAAGAAAGAGGAAATAAATATCCACATGATTTAAAAATAGCGGTAAAGATTAGCTTCAAAGAGGCTGTTTTTGGCTGCAAAAAAGAAATTGATTTTACCTATAAAACATTTTGTAAAATATGCAATGGTAGTGGATCAGAAAATGGAAAAGAAGATATTTGTTCTCATTGTGAAGGAAAAGGACAAGTTGGTGTTAGACAAGGTTTTATGACTTTTGTACAAACTTGTGATCATTGTAAGGGCAGTGGGAAAATAATAAAAAATAAGTGTAAAACATGCCATGGAAATGGTTATGAAGAAATAAAAGATCATATAGAACTTGATATACCAGAAGGTATTGATAATGGTATGAGTCTTAGAGTGCAAAACAAAGCAAATGAGCTTCCAAATTCTTCTCAAAGAGGTGATTTGTATATCAAAATCGTTGTAGAAGATGATAATAAATTTATTAGACATGATGATGATATATATACCATAGTACCTGTATTTTTTACCCAAGCTGCTCTTGGAAAGACAATTAAAATTTCCACCATAAGAGGAGAAGCTGATCTTAAACTTCCAGTGGGTGCAAAAGATAAACAAAAATTTGAATTAGCTAATGAAGGTGTTAAAAATATTCACAATGGAAAACTTGGTTCGCATATTATACAAATTGAAATAAAATTTCCAAAAACACTTACTGATGAACAAAAAAATCTACTATTGCAACTTGAAAAAAGCTTTGGCTTAGAAAATGAGGAAGCTTTTATAGAACAAGAAAGCTTGTTTGATAAAATCAAATCTTGGTTTAGTCACTAAGGAAGTTTTAAAGCCATCTCCATGGCTTTATAAATTTCTTCTGTTTTTTGACACTCTAAAAATAACTCAAAAGCAAAAACACCTTGCCATAAAAGCATTTGCGTGCCATCTTTTATTTTTAATCCATTTTCTCGTGCTAACTTTAAAAAAGATGTTTCTCTACTATAAATAACATCAAAAGCATACTTAGCTTTTTGAAAAATATTTTTTAAAATCCTTTCTTCACAAGGTAAACTTTCATCATGTAAACCCACACTAGTCGTATTTATTACCAAATCAAATTGTGTATTTAAATCAAGTTGATCATATAAAAAACATGGATAGATGGTTAAATTTTTAAATCTAGCACTAGAGCGATTTGCTATTGCAACTTCAACATTTATAGATTTTAAAGCATAAGCTAAAGCTTTAGCGGTGCCACCAGCACCTAAAATCAAAGCATTTTTAATAGAAAAAAAATTTTCAATTGCTTTTAAAAATCCCAAATAATCTGTATTATAAGCATAAATTTTGTTATTTTTATTTAACAAAGTATTAGCAGAGCCTATATGCATAACACTTTCATCACAAAAATCTGCAATTTTATACGCTTCTTCTTTAAAAGGTATAGTAATATTTGCTCCATCAAATTTTTGAACAATTTCTTTTAATTTTGCTTTATTTTTTAAATGGTATCTTGTATATATTGCGTCTTTTTTAAGAACCTGTAAAGCATTATTGTGCATTCTTGGGGATTTAGAATGCACAATAGGATCACCTATAACTGTGAAAATTTTCATTTTACTCTAAAAGTAAAAGCACCTTTTGCGATTTTAGAACGCACCTTTTCCAATTCAGCCTTTAATTCACTTTCTTTATAAGGTCCAACTAAAACTTTTGTAAGTTCTTTGCCATTTACTATTGTTTTGTAAATTTTATAATCATATCCATTTTCTTTAAGTATATTTAATTCTTTTGATTTAGGATCTAAACTATTTAAAGAAAAAACTTGAATATAAGCACCTGCAGGAAGTTGTGTTTGAATACTTGGGGTTTTTATACTCTCAAACAATTCATTTGCATTGCTTTGCTCTGGGGTTTTTGGCTTTTCAACAACATTAGTTTTTGATTTTTCAGAAGGTTTTTGAATTGGTTTTTCTATAGATTTTTCTACAGGCTTAATCTCTTCTTGTTTTTCTTCCACCTTAGCTGGCTCTTCTTTTGGTTCTGTTGATGTAATTTGATCTAATACACTATTGCTTGGAATTTCCTGTTTTTCCTCTATGGTATTATTTGCATCAGCCAATGAACTTTCTTCTTTCAATTTTCTAGCTAAAGCTTCAAATTCATCCTCTTCTTTAGTATTATCCGTAATAGGCAAAGAATTAAAATTATTTTCATAAGAAGCTTGCTCTTGTGGCTCTGATGGCATTTGTAGTGATTTTTCCTCGCCTGGATCATTAATTAACTTCATTGCTATCATTACTACCAAAAACACAATAATTAAAATAATCGATCTGAGTAAAATTTTTTTAAGTTTTTCACTTTTATTGCTTTTTTGCAAGATAATATCATCAAATTCATTTTTGTTGTTTTCTTCCATTTTTCATCCTTTCAAAAATTACATATGTTTAGACCAAGAAGCGCCACGCTCTTTTTGATAAACCTCATAAGGTAAAGTTAAAATATTAAATTCCTTAGGTATATCCATACTAGGAAAAACTTTCCACTCTACAGGCATTTTTTGAGAAAAAAGCAAAGATAATTTTGATCCCAAAGAGCATGCTTCATTAAAAGTAGTATGTCCTTTATGGATATACAAATGCAAATGATTGTTAGTTCTTGTTTTATAGGCAGTAAAATTTATAAAACCTTCTTCCCTTAAAACAAGCTGTGCTCTATGCCAAAAACGCTCTGCGTTAAAACCATTGTAATCAAATACAATATTTTCAACCTTATCAAAACTATTAATCAAAGAGTGTGCTACAATAATTTTTTTTTCCATATGTTCCTGTATAACATTAGCTGTCAAAGGAGCATTTACTTTTTCGAATTTATCAAAAAAAATTCTACCTTTATGCTCATATTTGTTAATTATAGCATTACGCTTAATATAATAATGGCTTGTAACCATTTTAATTAAAGCCAAATCCATAGTTGTAATCAAAATAAAGCCCTTTCATAAATAATAAAATTACTTGCCAAATTTTTCAGTTTAACTTTAATCTCTTCTTGTAGTTTTGTATTTTGTATATCATCCAAAATATCAGCTATATAATTTGCAACAATAGTAATTTGCTCCTCTTTAAAACCTCTTGCTGTTAAAGCTGCTGTTCCAAGTCTTAAACCACTCGTTACAAATGGACTTCTAGTTTCCCCTGGAACCGTATTTTTATTTGCTGTAATACCTGCTCTTTCTAAAGCTAAATCCGCATCTTTACCACTAAAATCTTTATTTAAAAAGCTTAATAAAATTAAATGATTATCAGTACCACCGCTAACTAAATCATATTTTCTATCTATTAGAACTTGAGCCAGGGTAGCAGTATTTTTAATGATTTGCTTAGCATAAATTTTCCACTCATCACTTAAGTTATATTTAAATCCAACAGCTTTGGCGGCAATTACATGCATTAATGGACCACCTTGAATGCCCGGAAAAATTGCAGAATTGATTTTTTTGGCAATTTCTTCATCGTTACTCATAATAATCCCGCCTCTTGGACCTCTTAAAGTTTTATGTGTTGTAGAGCTTACAACATGAGCATAGGGAAACGGGCTAGGATGCTCACCTGCTACAACCAATCCTGCAATATGCGCAACATCAGCAAATAAATATGCGCCAACCTCATCTGCTATTTCTCTAAATTTAGCAAAATCAATCACTCTAGGATAAGCACTAGCACCACAAACAATAAGTTTTGGCTTAACTTCTTTTGCTATCTCTCTAACTTTATCATAATTAATTCTCCCATCAAGCTCTACCCCATAAAAAAAACTTTCATAAACTTTTCCAGAAGAACTTACTTTAGAACCGTGAGTTAAATGCCCCCCATGACTTAAATCCATACCCAAAATTCTATCACCAGGATTTAACAATGCCATGTATACACCTTGATTTGCTTGAGAACCTGAATTAGGCTGTACATTGGCAAAATTACAATTAAAAAGTTTTTTACATCTTTCTATAGCAATTGTCTCAATTTCATCTACAAATTCGCATCCACCATAATATCTTTTACCAGGATAGCCTTCTGCATATTTATTTGTTAAAATACTCCCCATTACTTCCATTACTTCTGGTATAGTGAAATTCTCACTTGCTATCATTTCAAGACCATCACATTGTCTTGCTAGCTCCTTTTGGGTTAAATCAAAAATTTCTTTATCAAAATTTTCCAACATTTACTCTCCTTTTACCTCATTTTTAAGTGGCCTCATAGCTGGGAAAAGCACTACATCACGAATTGATTTTTTATTAATTAAAAGCATAACTAGCCTATCTATTCCTATGCCTTGACCTGCAGTTGGTGCCATAGCATAGCCCAATGCATTAACAAAATCTTCATCCATTTCACATGCTTCCTCATCACCTGCATTTTTAGCTTCAATTTGCTTTAAGAATCTCTCATATTGATCTAGCGGATCATTAAGCTCATTAAATCCATTAGCAATCTCTCTACCCGCGATAAACAATTCAAATCTTTCAGCAATATCCTTATCCTTGTCACTCCTTCTAGACAAAGGACTTATAGAAATAGGAAAATCTATTACAAAAGTGGGATTAATCAATTTATCTTCAACATAATTATCAAAAAGTTCAGCTTGCAAATGACCTAATTCTAATTTTTCATTGGCTTCAAAACCATCTTTTTTTAATTTTTCTAAAATTAATTCTTTATTATTAATAAGCTCATCATCTAAACCGCCATATTTTTTCAAAGCATCTTTATAAGTAATTCTTTCAAATGGTTTAGAAAAATCAATTATTTTTTCATCAAATTCGAGCTTTTTATCTAAATTTAATTTATCCAAAAGCATAGCAAAAAGCTCTTCTGTTAAATCCATTAAATCATGATAATTGTGATAAGCCCAATAAAACTCGATTGTAGTAAATTCAGGATTATGTGTTAAATCCATTCCTTCATTTCTAAAACATCTATTAATCTCATAAACTGCCTCAAAACCACCTACAATCAAACGCTTTAGATATAATTCTGGAGCAATTCTTAAAAATCTTTCCACACCTAAAGCATTATGATAAGTCACAAAAGGCTTTGCATTTGCTCCTCCTGCAATAGGATGCATCATTGGTGTTTCAACCTCTAAAAATCCTTTATTATCAAAAAAAGATCTAATATAAGAAACAATTTTAGAACGCAAAATAAAATCTTTTCTTACTTCACTATTCATGATCATATCAAGGTATCTTTTTCTATATCTTTGCTCAATGTCAGTAAGCCCATGATATTTTTCCGGTAAAGGCACTATGGCTTTTGTAGCTATTTGAATTTGCTCAACATGAAGACTAAATTCTCCTGTTTTAGTCATAAAAGGAAAACCTTTAACCAAAACAATATCCCCTACTTCAAGATATTTTTTTAAAATAGCAAAGTATTCTTCTCCTAAAATATTTTGATTAAAATAAATTTGAATATTATCTTGCTCATCTTCTATATTGGCAAATACCGATTTACCAGCTATTCTAAGAAGTTTTAATCTTCCTGCTAACACTCCGTATACTTTTTCATCACGCTGATTTTCCGTATCTTTAATGTATGCAAATTTATTTTTATATTCAACTATACTCATTTCTTTTTTCAAAAAATGTGGATATGGATTAATTCCTAGCTTTTTTAATTCTTGCGCTTTTTGAATTTTTTGTTGTTCTAAAATATTATCAAACATTAATTTTACCTTTATTTTTTACTACATTGCGGACATAACCCATAAAGTTGCATTAAATGTCCTGTTAATTTAAAATTATATTCTTTTGCTATTAACATTTGTTGCTGCTCAATAATAGAATTTTCAAATTCAACTATTTCTCCACAACTTTTACAAATTAAATGATCATGATGGGGTTTATTTGCGAGTTCAAATTTCTTCCCTGAAGCTCCAAAAGATATAGAAGTAGCCATACCTGATTCTTCTAATAAATTTAAAGTTCTATAAACTGTAGCGATTCCTACATTTAATTCAGGATTTTTTTGCTTGATTTCCACATACAAACTTTCTGGGGTATAATGCATATCACTATTATATAAAGTTTTCAAAAGCACTTCTCTTTGTTTGGTATATTTTAAGCCATTATCCTTAAGTGTCTTCTTAAAGCGCTCAAGTAAAACATCATATTCTATATTTTCAATTTGCATTATTTACCTCCGAATTTAGACTTATATTAGAATCTTTAATTCTTTCTTCTATTTTTTCTAAACTATTTTGAGTAAAATCAGTATTCATTATAAATTCACCTGTTTTTCTAAGTAAATTTAAAGTATGACTATTGTTTGCATATTTTTCTAAACTTGAATTTAAAAATTCTATATTATTAATACAAGCAACTAAAATTGCAAAAATTAAAAATATTTTAGCACTTCCAAATAAAAATCCACCTATACGATCTATAAAACCAAGACCACTCATGCTAAACATTTTTGATAATATATTTCCCAAGGCCATACATGCTATCCATATCACGATTAACAAAACTAAAAAACCTGCAAAAATAGCAAGATTTTCATTTTCAATTGCATAAAAATTATTATTGATAATCTCTGCTACCTCTTTAGCATATCTTGAAGCAAGTAAAACCCCACCAACTATACCCAATAAACCAAAAATTTCTTTAAATAAGCCACTCACCAAGCCTTTTAAGCCTAAAATTACAGTCAAACCTAAAACAAAAACATCAAACCACGAAAAATTTTCCATCTACGCTAAACTCCAAATATTTTATTCAATTATTTTAGGGACTATAAAAAATCCATCTTGAGAATTTGGAGCATGCTTGCTTATCGTATCTATCACATCAGATTTTTTACTCTCATCATTTCTCAATAAGGTTCCACCATTTGTTGTGCTAGTCATGGCTTCTATATCATCAAGTTTTAATTCATCTAATTTTTCCACAAAATTAACAATTTGGCTTAATTGCTCTTCTAGTTCTTGTCTTTTTTCATCTGCTATTTTTAGAGCACTTAGCTTTTCAAGTTTAGTTAATAATTTATCATCAATTTGCATCATTTACCTTAATTTTAATTTTATAAAACTCTTTGGTTTAGATTGAAAATTATAACATAAAATAATTTATTTTTTCATTTTTATATGTTACAATTATAGACTTTAAAATTACAAAATAACATTTTTTATATTAATAAAGGAAAAATATGGCTTTAAAAGAAAATTTGAAAGTAGTAAAAGAAGAATTAAGCTCTCAAGAGCAAATGATGGAAAATTTTATCAAATCAGAACGCTTTATAAGAAAATACAAATATTATTTTATTGCTCTTATTGCTCTTTTAGTTCTTTATTTTAGTGGAAGTTATATTTATAATATAAAACAAGAAAAAAATATCCAAGAAAGTAATATCATTTTTAACAATCTATTAAAAAATCCTTCAGATCAAAAATTAATTGAGGAATTAAAGCAAAAAAATGCAAATTTATACACCATATATATTATGGGTCAAAATAATCAAGATCTTAATCAAATCTTGAGTCTTAATATAGATCCTTTGTTAAAACAAATAGTGCTTGCCCAAAATAATCAAAAATCAGATTTTCTAAAAGATTATAATACTCTATTAATAGGTTTTGAATTTTTAAAACAAAATGATTTTAAAAACGCAGATGTTGAATTTAATAAAATACCTATAAATTCTCCTTTATGGCAAATCATCACAAGCTTAAAACACTATCAAGGAATAAAATGAAGCATTTTTATTTATTTATTATTACTTTAATATTTTTTAGTGCTTGTGGCACTAAAAGGGAATACTATCAACCAACACAACTAGAACAACTTCCTTATAATTCTAAAAATATTAATGGAAAAATAGTTAATTTTAACAACAACATTGCTCAGTTAAACAATAATACTTTCATAGACAATAAAGGAAATATTACTGCTTTAAAAATAGATAAAAACTATAATATTTTAAATATCCGTCAAGAAGAAATTCTTATAGCTGATAATGATGGGAATTTTAAAATTTTAAATTTACAAGGTGAAGAATTATTTTCTCATAAATTTAACGAAAGTGTAGTAAGTGCTAATGTAGATGGGGATGATATAGCTTTGATTTTAGCAAGTAATACTTTAGTGTATGCTAATAAAAATCTTGGTATAAGAATGCTACAAAATTTAGGCACTGCTTATGCTCAAGATAGTCGCTATGCTAATCCTTATTTTTTAAATACCATTATCATATACCCTATGCTTAATGGAAAATTAGCCATACTTAACAAAAGTACACTAAAAGTTAGTAAAGAAATTTTAGTAAGTAGTGAAGAATTTTTTAATAATATCATCTATCTTCATGTTAAAAACGATACAATGGTTGCCGCAACAGCACAAAAAATCATCGTTGTAACACCAAATAGAACTTTATACTTAAACGAAAACATTAAAGAAGTAAATATTAACGATAAAGAAATTTTTATATTAACAAAAGATGGAAGAGTTATCAAAAATGATTATAATCTTAGAAAAATTGATGAAATAAAATTTCAATTTGCTTTATTTTCCAAAAGCACATTATATAATGATTCTTTGTATATATTTGAAAAAACTGGCTATTTAATTAAATTAAATACAAATCTGAAAGATTTTACCGTATATAAATTAAATGAAGCTATTGATAAAAAAAGTTTTATGGCTAATGGTAAATTTTTCTATCACAATAAAGTTTTACAATTAAATTAAAATGAATCAAGAACTAAGCGATATTCTTATTAAGCATGGAATTATTTTAAAAAATATTAATTCTTTGGATATCCATGCTTTTAGCAAAAAGAAAAAACTAATTTGCTTTTATGGAGAAAATACAAAAAAACAATATTGTTTATTTTTATTTTCTTTTGCAAAAAGTAAGATTTTAAAAAAAGAGGGTTTAGAATTTGAAAATATTTTTCAAAATATAAGTCAAATTTTAAATTTAAAATTTAAAAATCATTTTATTTTTCATCAATCTCTAATTTGCTCAAAAGCAAAAGAATATTTATTCACCAAAGGAATTCAAAGTTATGCTTTTGTGTGATATTGGTAATACAACTGCAAGTTTTTTAAATGAGCAAAAATTTCATTCTATGAGCATAGAACAATTTTTACAGTATGAGCCGACACAAAAAGTGTTTTACATCAATGTTAATCCAAATTTAGAGCAAAGATTAAAGCAAAATCCTTTATTTATTAACCTTGCTCCATATTTTAATTTTGATACTATTTATAAGAATTTAGGAGTTGATAGAATAGCAGCTTGCTATACCATAGAAGATGGGGTAGTAGTTGATGCAGGCTCTGCAATAACTGTAGATATTGTTTCAAATTCAATCCATCTTGGAGGATTTATCCTGCCTGGTATTGAAAGCTACAAAAAATCTTTTGCTAGTATTTCTTCTCGCTTAAAACACGAACTTAACACTCAAATAAACTTTGATGCCTTTCCCCAAAGAACTATTGATGCTTTAAGTTATGGAGTTTTTAAAAGTATATATTTACTTATAAAAGATAGTGCATATGATAAAAAGTTATATTTTACAGGTGGCGATGGGCAATTTCTTGCAAATTTTTTTGATTATGCAATTTATGATAAATTTTTGATTTTTAGAGGTATGAAAAAAGCTGTTTGTGAAAATTTTATACTTTAAAAGATTAACCATATCTTTGGCTTTTCAATTATAAGCTTTATTTAAACTCAAAACAACTATATTTTGATATTATTAGCAAAATCAAACATACACAAAAGGAATTGATGATAATGGATCGAAAACACTTTGATGCCGTAGTGATTGGCGGTGGGATTTCTGGTGCTGCAGCATTTTACGAATTAGCAAGATATACTGATATTAAAAGTATTGCATTATTAGAAAAATACAATAACGCTGCAACATTAAATAGTCACAGCACAAGTAATTCACAAACCATCCACTGCGGTGATATAGAAACTAACTATACCTTGGAAAAAGCAAAAAAAGTTAAAAAAACAGCAGATATGATTGTAAAATATGGGCTCTTGCAAAATGCACAAAATAAATTCATGTATTCACACCAAAAACTTGCACTTGCAGTTGGGGAAAAAGAATGTGAATATATGAAAAATAGATATGAAGAATTTAAAGAATTATATCCTTATATTAAATTTTACACAAAAAATGAAATCAAACAAATAGAACCAAATGTTGTTTTAGGTGAAGATGGTGTCAATGATAGGGCGGATAATATAGTAGCTATGGGTGTAGAAGAAGGTGAAATTTATACCACAGTAGATTTTGGACTTATGAGTCAAAATCTCATAGAGCAAGCTTGCAAACAAGGTAAAGATACTCATGTTGCTTACAATCAAGAAGTTGTGTTTATAGAAAAAAAAGATGATATTTTTTATATAAAAACAAGAGATTTTAAAGAATATAGTGCAAAATCCATTATTGTCAATGCAGGCGCACACTCGTTATTTTTAGCACATAAAATGGGTATAGGTTTAGACAAATCTTGCTTTCCTGTTGCAGGAAGTTTTTACATGGCAAAAAGAAAAATTTTAAATGGTAAGGTTTATATGGTGCAAAATCCAAAACTCCCATTTGCTGCATTACATGGCGATCCTGATTTGCTAACTAATATGAACACCCGTTTTGGTCCTACTGCTTTAGTTATTCCTATGCTAGAAAGATACCATGGCTTTAAATCTTTACCTGAATTTTTTAAAACACTTAATCTTGATATGAATGTAATTAAAATTTGTTTTAATCTTTTTAAAGATTCTACTATTAGAAATTATATTCTTTATAATTATTTATTTGAAATTCCTTATATCAACAAAAAACTTTTTGTAAAAGATGCTAAAAAAATAGTTCCTAGTTTAAAAACAGATGATATTTACTATGCTAAAAATTTTGGAGGAGTGCGACCTCAAGTGCTTGATAAAAAAGCAGGAGAATTAATGCTTGGAGAGGCTAGCATCACTGAAATTCCGGGTATAATTTTTAATATGACACCAAGCCCAGGTGCTACGAGTTGTCTTGGTAATGGTTATAGAGATGCAAAACTTATTTGTCAATACTTGGGTGCTAATTTTAATGAAGATTTATTTACTAGCGAACTGCTATAAAAAGGATAGGAAATGTTAAAAAAAACAAAAATAGTCGCAACAATTGGACCAGCAAGTGAAAATGAAACTATAATAAGACAAATGATTATTAATGGAGTGAATGTTTTTCGCTTAAATTTCTCACATGGAACTCACGAATATCATAGTCAAAACCTAGCCACCATTAGAAAAGTAGCAGCTGAACTTAATGCAAGGATTGGAATTTTACAAGATATTAGCGGGCCAAAAATTAGAACCTTAAAAATTCCAGAAGCTTTTGAGCTAAAAAGTGGAGATAGACTAGACTTCTACAAAGATACTTTTGAAGGCGAAAAACTTTCTAATGAACACTATAAAGTCTGTATTAATCATCCCGAAATTCTTTCTATGCTAAAAGTGGGAGAATACATCTATCTTTGTGATGGCTCTATTAAAACTAAAGTTATACAAGTTGAAAAAGATTTTATCCAAACCCAAGTAGAAAATAGCGGGGTGCTTAGTTCAAATAAAGGAATTAACTTTCCAAATACAAAAATCAATATCGATGTTATAACTCAAAAAGATAAAGACGATCTTGCATGGGGCATTAAAAACGATGTTGATTTTTTAGCTATATCTTTTGTGCAAAATGCTCATGATATTGATGAAGTTAAAAAAATACTTGATGAAAATAATGCCAAAATTGCTATTTTTGCAAAAATAGAAAAATTTGATGCTGTTGAAAATATCGATGAAATTATAAATAGCAGCGATGGTATAATGGTGGCAAGAGGAGATTTAGGCATTGAAGTGCCTTATTATAGAGTGCCAAATATACAAAAACTCATCATTAAAAAAGCTAATGAGGCCAATAAGCCTGTAATCACTGCTACTCAAATGCTTTTTTCGCTTGCAAAATCAAAAACTGCCACAAGAGCTGAAATTTCAGATGTTGCTAATGCTGTACTTGATGGTACCGATGCGGTTATGCTTAGTGAAGAAAGTGCAGTGGGGATTGATCCGGCAAATGCGGTTGATATTATGACTCAAACCATTATAGAAACAGAAAAAAACTATCCTTATGAAAAATTTGAAAATTTTAAATGTTTTAACGAAACTGATATCATTGCCAAATCAAGCACACAACTAGCAACTGATTTAAATGCAAATGCAATTTTTACCATTACAAGCAGTGGTGCTTCTGCAGTTAAAACAGCAAGGTATCGTCCAAAAATGGATATCATAGCTATTACTCATTCTAAAAAAGCTTTAAATTTTTTAAGTATAGTTTGGGGAGTTCAACCTGCTATATTGATAGAAAAGCATGAAAATTTAACAGAACTTTTAAGCAATTCTGTAAAACTTGGAGTTGAAAAAGGCCTTATGAAAAAAGATGGGGTTTATACCCTTACTGCAGGATTTCCAGTAGGTGTTGCAGGAAGTACAAATTTAATTAGAATTTTACAAAAAGATCAAATTGAATATTATTTAAGTTTGGGAAAATAACCCGAACTTAATATTCTTCTTCTATTAGATCACACAAGCAGTGTATGATTAGAATATGCATTTCTTGAATTCTGGCCGTATCATCACTTGGGATGATTATATTATGCTCACATAATGCATTCATCGTTCCACCACCTTTTCCACTAAGCCCTATACATTTAGTGCCAATTTCTTTGGCCTTTTCAAAAGCTTTGATCACATTTGGGCTTTTTCCACTAGTAGAAATTCCAATCAATACATCATTATTGCTAGCTAAAGCTTCAACTTGTCTTGAAAAAACAAATTCAAAACCATAGTCATTTCCTATAGCACTTAAAGCAGAAGTATCAGTGCTTAGAGCAATAGCAGCTAAAGCCTTTCTTTCTTTTTTATATCTTCCACTAAGTTCAGCTGCAAAATGTTGGCTATCTGCAGCACTTCCACCATTTCCACAAATTAAAATTTTCCCACCACTTTTCAAGCACACTTTTAATTCTTGAGCAACCGTAGCAATTTGCTCTTTTAAATTCAAACTTTGTTCTAAAGTTTTTTGATGTTGAATAAATTCCTTTTCAATTTTATTTATCATTTGCAATCCTATTAATTATATTAGTAGTACTAAATCCATCTTCAAAGTCAATTAATTCTACTTTTTTTACTAAATTTGAACCCACTACTTCTTTGCCTTTATAATCAGCTCCTTTAACTAGCACATCAGGCTTTAAAAACTCTATCAGTTCATAAGGAGTATCATCATTAAAAATCACTACATAATCTACAAAATACATACTCGCAAGCATACATGCGCGTTGGAATTCTAAATTTATAGGTCTTGAGTTTCCTTTTAGTCTTTTTACGCTTTCATCTGAATTTAAACCTACAACTAAGATATCTCCTAGTTTTTTAGCTTTTTCAAGGTATTTTATATGACCATAATGCATAATATCAAAACATCCATTGGTAAAAACTACTTTTTGATTTTGTATCAACTTCACAAGCTCTTCTTTGCTTTTAATTTTATCTTCAAAAGAAGCTTTTTTTAGATTTTTAATCTCTTCTAAACTTACACTCACGCTTCCTACTTTTGCTACCACAACAGCTGCTGCATCATTTGCTAACTCACATGCTTTTACAATATCAACTTTTAAGGCTAAAGCATAAGCAAGCATAGCTATAACACTATCTCCAGCTCCTGTTACATCATAAACCTCCAAAGCTTTTGCGGGAATAATATGTAATTTTTCATCAAAAAGTGCTATTCCTTCTTCAGATAAAGTTATAATAGAATAAGCTAAATTCAAATCATCTTTTAATTTTTTCAAAGCTTTTTCCAAATTATCAATTTTTTCTACACCCAAAGCTTGAATAGCTTCTTTTTTATTTGGGGTTAGTAAGGTTGCATTTTGATATTTACTAAAATCACTTCCTTTTGGGTCAATCAAAATAGGTAAATTTAAAGTATTTGCATGCTCTATCAAAGCTTTTGTTACTTTTGAAGTTAAAACTCCTTTAGCATAATCGCTCAAAATAATTGCATCATAATCTTTTGCGATTTTTCTATACTCTTGGATAATTTCATCTTCTAATTTAGTATCAAAATCATTCTCATCATCAAGTCTTAAAACTTGCTGAGAATGTGATAAAATCCTACTCTTAAGAGGGGTTTTTCTATCCTTTTCCACTAATAATTTTGCATTTAAATTCTCTTTTAAAAACCTCCCACTCTCATCATCACCCACAAGCCCTAGAGCAAAAACCTCAGCACCAAGACTTTTTAAATTTGCATACACATTACCAGCTCCACCTAGTCTTTTATCTTCTTTTTGTGATTTCATCACCATTACAGGAGCTTCTGGAGAAATTCTAGTGCAATCACACCATATATAATGATCCACCATAAAATCTCCAACAACTAAAATTTTTGGCTTTTTAGAACTTAAAAAATCAAACATTTACTTCCTTTTCATAAAGCCTTTTGATCTCATCTAAATAATCTTTTACACCCTCTTCAAGACTAAATTTAGCTTTATATGAAAAACTCTCATCTAATTTTGCTTGAGTATGGAATTGATAAGCATTTTTGTAAGGATTAGGAATATACTCACAAGGATAATTAGTGTTTAATTCTTTTTGTAAAATATCTACTATATCTTGAAAAGTTCTTGCTTTACCTGTAGCTACATTATAAATTCCACTTTTTGCTTCTAAAGCTTGCAAATTTGCACTCACTACATCTTTAATATACACAAAATCACGATAAATTTGATCACTTCCTTCAAACAAACGCGGACTTTTACCCGCTAAAATTTGATGTCCAAATTGCAAAATCATAGAAGCAGTGCTATTTTTAAAAAATTCTCCCTTGCCATATACATTAAAATATCTAAGCCCAACTATATGCATTTTATCAAAATATTTTTTTGCTAATTTATCCATCATTAATTTTGAAAATGCATAAGGGTTTTTAGGGGCTTCACTTAAATTTACAGTTTGCGGGCTTGGAGCATCTCCATAAACTGAGGCTGAACTTGCATAGATTAGTTTTGCATTAAGCTCCAAAGCAAGTTCTATAAAATCTTTAAAAGTATTTAAATTGGTCTTTAAAACTTTGTTTTGATCATAAACAGTTGTATCTGAAATTGCAGCCTTATGAAAGATCACATCAGGTTTAAAAGCTTTTATAACTTTTAAAGTTTTTTCATCATTAATATCGCCCACATAAAGCTCACCTTCAAAATCTAAAATATTCTTAAAATGACCAAAACTTTCTAAATTTCCATTTTCAAAAGTAGCACTTGATCGCATTTTATCCACAATCAAAACCTCATGTTTATCCTGAAGTTCTAGAGCAAGAGCAGAGCCTATAAAACCTGCTCCACCTGTTATCACAATTTTCATTTCCTATCCTTTAAATAATACAAAAGTTCTTTTAAATTTTTAAAGACCTTATAATTTTTACCATCATTATAATTTTCATTAATCAAAAATAGATTTTTTATACCAGCATTAATTCCAGCTTGCATGTCACTTAAATTATCTCCTATAAAAAAAGATTGTGAAAAATCTATATTAAATTCTTTTTGTGCTTTTAAAAGCATGCCGGGTTTTGGCTTACGGCATTCACAATTTTCTAAATGAGGGCAGTGATAAATTTTTTCTATTTTAATGCCTTTTTTCAAAAACTCATCTAGCATATATGAGCTTAAAATTTCAAAATCTTTTTCATTATAATAAGCCCTTGCAATACCTGATTGATTAGTAGCTATAAAAATTAAAAAATTTTGCTTTTGAAAAAATTCACAAAGTTCAAAAATACCATCACAAAATTCAAAATCACTAATCTTATGAACATATTTTTTATCTATATTAATAATCCCATCTCTATCTAAAAATAACGCCTTTGTTTTCATAAAAAAATTATAATGAATTTTTTTTAAGATTCTATAATTTATCAAGTAAAAAAGTTTTTTAAGCGACTTTAAATAAAAAAAGCATATAATTAAAGACATTTTATTTTCAATTTATATAGGAGTGATACAATGAAAAAGCTACTTGTTTTATCAGCTTTGGCATGTCTTAGTGTTTCAGCTTTTGCTGCGGATGGTGCTACACTTTATAAAAAATGTGCAGTATGTCATGGTGCTAAAGCAGATAAAGTTTATCTTAATAAAGTTCCTGCTTTAAATACTTTAACTGCAGCTGAAAGATTACAATACATGAAAGATTATGCAGCAGGTAAAAGAAATGCTTATGGCCAAGGTGCAATCATGAAGATTAACCTTAAAGGTTTAACAGAAGCAGATTTTAAAGCAATTGAAGAATACATCGAGAGCTTAAAAAAATAATTTGACAGCCTTTACGGCTGTTTTTCTTGATTTTTCTTTTCCAAAGCTTCTTTTTTTCTTTTTTCCAAAATTACTGCATCATTTAAAGCTTCTTCGCTATCATTTAAAGTAGTAAATTTATAATCATCGTCAAATTGCTTATTTTTGATCCCCCAAAGTAAAGCACAAATTGCCAAAAATAAAGCAACCATAGAAACACCTATCATCATCATTAAAACACCATTCATTTTTTAATCCTTAAAGCATTTAAAATCACTATTATACTACTAAAAGACATTGATAAAGCTGCAATTAAAGGATTAATCAAACCAAAAAAAGCTAAAGGCATGCTCAAGGCATTATAAAATAAAGAAAAAGCTAAATTTTGTTTAATAATTTGATAAGTTTTTTTAGCTATTTGTATAGCCTTTTGCAAGCTTTTCAAGTCGTTTTTTAACAACATAATATCACTATTTTCCATAGCAAGCTCAGAACCTTCTTTTAAAGAAACTCCAACACCTGCATAAGAAAGTGCTAAAGCATCATTTACTCCATCTCCTACCATTAAAACTTTACCTATTTGATTTAACCTAGCTATTGTTTGCATCTTATCTTCTGGCATGCATGAGGCTTTGAAATTATTTATTTTTAATTTTTCAGCCACCTTACTCACAGCATTTAAATTATCGCCACTTAATATATAAATTTGCATTTTACATTCTTTCATAAATTCAATCAACTCTTCAGAGCTTTCTCTCATACTATCTTCTAATTCAAAAACTGCTAATATAGTTTTATTTTTAGCAAATATAAAATGCGTAGTTTGAAATTCTTGCACTTGTATATGATTTTCTTTGAAAAATTTCTCGTTTCCTCCTAAAAATTCATCTTTGTCTAAAAAGGCTTTATAGCCTCTTGCTTGAAAATTTTGAACTTTTTCAAATTCTATTCTACTATCTATTTTTCTATCTAAAAATTTTAAAATACTTTTAGCCACTGGGTGGTTAGTTAAATGTAAGAAATTTAATAATTCATTTTTATCCAACCTTTCATCTAAAAAGCTTTTTTTAACTTCCAAACTAGCCTTTGTTAAAACCCCTGTTTTATCAAATACAGTCACATTGCACTTACTCAAATCTTCCACAACACCTGCTTCTTTAAATAAAATTTTTTCCTTCAAACCAGCACTAATTGCTACTAAAGAACTTACCGGAGTAGCCAAAGCTAAAGCACATGGGCAAGCTATAATTAACACAGAAACCATGCGTATCATGGCTTCTTCAAAACCTAAATTTAGTACAAAAAAAGTAAAAACAAAGCAAAGCAAAGCACAAATTAAAATAATAGGCGAAAAATACTTACTTACTTGCTGTACCATTTTTTCTATTTTGGCTTTTTTAGCACTTGAATTTTCAAGTAAATTAACAATCCTAGCTAATTTAGAATCCTTATAAAGCGCATTTGCCTTATATAAAGCATTCCCGCTTAAAACTAAAGAAGCAGAATAAATCATATCATCTTTTTGCACATCAAGTGGTAAGCTCTCCCCGCTTAAACTAGACATATCTAAACTAATATTACCACTAATACACACTCCATCTATTAAAACCCTATCACCTTCTTTTAACTCTATAATATCTCCTATTTGCACCTCTTCTACATCAATATTTTCTATTTTTTCATTTTTTAATACCCTTACTTCATTACCTAAAAATGATCTCAAATGATCGAGCGTATCAAGGGCTTTTTTCTTACTTAAAAGCTCTAAATACTTTCCTATAAAAACAAAACAAATAATCATCGCCACAGAGTCAAAATATACCTGTGAAGCTCTTGAAAACATTGCCCACACTGAATATATATAAGCTAAACTTGCTCCACTAATTACTAGAGTATCCATATTAACATTTTTAAATTTCAAAGCATAATAGGCATTTTTATAAAAAATCGAGCCTGTGTAAAAAAGTACAGGAGTGCAAAGTAAAAATTCAGCAAAATGTAAAATATCTTTAATATCAGCTTCCATACCACTAAAAAATCCGGCATATTTAGCTACAGATATCCACATGATATTCATTACGCAAGCTATAGCAACTATTAATTTCGCATAAAAATCTCTTTTGGTTTGAGTTGCTCTTTGTTCATTTTTTGTAGGTAAATACACACTAGCTTTATAGCCTATGCTTTCTATATTTTGGATAATTTTTACTAGATTAATACTTTTTTCATCAAAAACAATTCTAGCTTTATGGGTAATAGAATTAATATCAACCTCTATCACTCCTTCGCTTTTAATGAGAATTTTCTCATTAAGCCAAACACAGGCTGCACAATGAATTTCTTCTATCAGTAAAAAAACCTCACTAAAGCCTTCTTTTGTTTTTTGTATGTATTTTTCATAGTCTTTAATACTATATTCTATTGTTACTGGGGTTAAAGTTTGATTGCCAAGTTTTTCATAAAATTCCTCCAAATTATTCTCTTGTAAAATTTCATATACACTTTCACAGCCTTTACAACAAAAATAATTTCCATTTTTTTCTATCATTTGTTCTTGTTTAAAGCTTAATTGACAATGCTTACATCTCATTTTATACTTTCTTTATAAGTTTTTACAATATTTTATCATTTTTTCAAACTTTCAATTTTAAAAATTATTTACAAAGCTATATTATAATTTCCAAAATTTGACAAAAAAGTATTTTTTTTAATAAAATCTTTTTTGAATAAACTAAAACAAAAACTACATTTTCTACATTTTATGAGGATATATGGAAAATACAAAAGAAAAGAAACAACACCAAAGAACACACATTCCTGTTGAAGGTTATAAAATAGAAGATTTAAAGTTGCTTGATTTAGAAAGCTTAGTAAAAATAGCAAATGAAGCAGAAATAGAAAATCCAAGAGAATTTAGAAGACAAGATCTTATTTTTGAAATTCTAAAAGCACAAACCAAAAAAGGTGGCTTTATACTCTTTACAGGAATTTTAGAAATTTCGCCTGAAGGTTATGGATTCTTGCGTGGAATGGACTCAAATTTAAGCGATAGTGTAAATGATGCTTATGTATCAAACTCACAAATTCGCAAATTTGCTCTGCGTGTAGGAGATATAGTTACTGGTCAAGTTAGAGAGCCAAAAGATCAAGAAAAATACTATGCTTTATTAAAAATTGAAGCAATCAACTATCTTCCATTAAAAGAAGCTAGAGAAAGACCTTTATTTGACAATCTTACTCCAATTTTTCCAACTGAAAAAATCAAATTAGAATATGATCCTTTAAAATTAACAGGCAGAATGCTTGATTTATTTGCCCCTATAGGAAAAGGTCAAAGAAGCTTAATCGTAGCACCTCCAAGAACTGGTAAAACTGAGTTAATGAAAGAACTAGCTACCGCTATTGCTAAAAATCATCCGGAGGCTCATTTGATTGTACTTTTAGTAGATGAGCGTCCTGAAGAAGTTACAGATATGCAAAGATGTGTCAAAGGCGAGGTTTTTAGCTCTACTTTTGACTTACCTGCCTATAATCATGTTAGAGTGGCTGAACTTGTTATAGAAAAAGCAAAAAGGATGGTAGAAACAGGTAAAGATGTCATTATATTACTTGATTCTATTACAAGATTAGCAAGAGCTTATAATACTGCCACACCAAGCAGTGGTAAAGTTTTAAGTGGCGGGGTTGATGCAAATGCCTTGCATAAGCCAAAGCGCTTTTTTGGTGCAGCTAGAAATATAGAACATGG
>NZ_JAKMRT010000015.1:0-35887 GCF_025772225.1 Campylobacter sp. IFREMER_LSEM_CL1097
TGCCGGAATGATTTGAGTTTGCATTTTTACCTACATATTTATGAAATTTTTTAATAATACTTCACCCGCCTCGCCACTTCTTTCAGGGTGAAACTGCACACCATAAAAATTGTCTTTATTTAAACTTGCACTAAATTTGGTAGAATACTCACACTCTGCGATGGTGTATTCATTTAGCCCCACACAATAACTATGCACAAAATAAAAATAAGCTCCATCTAAATCTTTAAAAAGCTCATGAGAGCTAAAGACTTGATTCCACCCCATATGCGGGAAAGTAAAATTTGTTTTTTCTTGGAATTTTTGTGTCTCGAAAGGCATAATACCAAGTGTTTTTTGGTGTAATTCTTCTGAAAATTTACCCAAAATTTGCATACCAAGACAAATGCCTAAAAGTGGTTTCGTGGTAGTTTGGATAAAATTTTCTAAATTAAGTGCTTGTAGATTAGCCATTGCTTTAGCTGCTGTGCCAACCCCAGGAAGTAAAAGCTTATCTGCTTGTGAGAGTTCTTTTAAATCATGCGTGATAATACTTTTTTGTCCTAAACGCTCGAGTGCAAAAGCAAGTGAAGCTAAATTCGCACAACCTGTATCTATAATAGCTAGTTTCATATCACTCCTTTTGAGCTTGCTAGATTTTCATTTTCTATTTTTATAGCCATTTTTAAAGCTCTTGCAAAGGCTTTAAAAAGCCCTTCGGCTTTGTGATGATCGTTTTTGCCTTTAACTTTTAAATGCAAACTCGCACCCATAGCATAGCTTAGTGAGTAGAAAAAATGCTCTATCATTTCTGTGCTTAATTCTCCAAGCTTTTCTTTTTTAAATTTAGCCTTATAAACTAAATGCGGTCTATTACAAAAGTCAATCGCGCAACTTGCCAAGCACTCATCCATAGGTAAAACAAAGCCATATCTTGCAATACCTATTTTTTGATCAAGTGCATTTTTAATAGCCTCGCCCAAAGCAAGTGCGATATCTTCTACGCTGTGATGTTCATCAACTTCTAAATCCCCTTTGCATTTTATCTCTAAAGATATATTTGCATGCGTAGCAATTTGCTCTAACATATGATCAAAAAATGCGATATTTGTTTTTATATTAGCTTTTGCTTTTTCATTAAAAGCTATTTTAACTTGAATTTGAGTTTCTTTGGTATTACGCTCTATACAGGCGCTGCGGTAATTTTGCAAAATAAAATCAGCGATTTGCTCCCAATTAAAGTCGTTTTTGTCATATTTTAAACCTTGAATTTCAAGATTTTGTGCCAAAAGCATATCGCTGTCTCTATCGCCGATAACAAAACTTTTATTTTTGTCATAAAGTTTATTTTTGATGTAGTTTTCAAGCATGGCAGTTTTTGGCTTCCTGCAGGCGCAATTTTCATGCTCAAAATGCGGACATATAAAAATATCTTCAAATTCTATGCCACAACTTTGAAAAACACTTAGCATTTTTTCATGAGCCTTGTCAAAATTTTCCCTAGGAAAAGAATTTGTGCCTAGACCATCTTGATTACTTACCATAACAAATTTAAAACCAAAATTTTTTAACTTTAAAAGCGCATTGATAGCACCTTTTTCAAACTCAAGTTTTTCCAAAGAATCGATTTGAAAATCATCTTTTGGCTCATCAATGAGCGTGCCATCTCTATCGATAAATAAAATTTTTGCACTCATTTTAGACTTTCTAATCTTAAACTCACGGCATTTTTATGCCCATCAAGCCCTTCAGCTGCTGCTAAAATTTCCACCACAGGACCAAGCTTTTTAAAGCCTTCTTTGCTAAGTTCTTGTACAGTCATTCTTTTCATAAAATCAGCAAGCCCTAGTGAAGAATAAGACTTGGTAAAACCATAAGTTGGCAATACATGATTTGTTCCACTTGCATAATCTCCCATAGATTCTGGAGAATACTCACCTAAAAATACCGAACCTGCATGCATAATATCATCAAGCAAGCTAGATGGATTTTGTGTATGAATGATCAAATGCTCGGGTGCATAGTCATTTGAAATACTTATGGCATGTTTTATATCTTTTGCAAGAATGATTTTAGAGTGTGCTAAAGATTTTGAAGCAATTTCTTTACGCGAGAGTTTTTCAAGCTGTAAAGCAACTTCATTATCTACTTCTTTAGCTAATTTTTCACTTGTGCAAACTAAAATCGCTTGAGAATCTGCTCCATGTTCAGCTTGCGAGAGTAAATCTGAAGCTATAAATTTAGCATTAGCAAACTCATCTGCTAAAACTAACACTTCAGAAGGCCCTGCTTGCATATCAATAGCTACTCCATGATTATTAACTTGCTTTTTGGCTTCAGTTACAAAAGCATTTCCTGGGCCAAAAATTTTATCCACTTTTTGCACACTTTGCGTTCCATAAGCAAGCGCTGCTATGGCTCCTGCTCCACCTATTTGATACACTGCATCAACTTCACAAAGTTTTGCCACAAAAGCAATGGCAGGATGTAATGGCGCTGGGGAAGCTAAGGCTATGAATTTACATTTTGCAATTTTAGCAGGGATAGCTAGCATAAGTGCGGTTGAAAAAAGTGGCGCTAAACCTCCTGGTATATAAAGCCCTACTTTTTCAATGGCTCTTGTTAGTACCTTGCAAGTTACCCCTTCAAAGGTTTGAACCTCTATGGTTTGACTTTCTTGAGCTTTGTGGAATTTATAGATATTTTCATAAGCTATTTTGATAGCTTGTTTTAACTCATCATCAATTTGCTCTGCTAAATTACTAAGCTCTTCATCACTTAGTTTGATGGAATTTAACTCTGCTTTATCAAATTTTACAGCCATTTGCTTTAAAGCTTCATCGCCATTTGTTTTAACATCTTCAATGATTTGTTCTACTATGGTTTTAACCTGTGCATTAGCACTCATAGCAGGACGCTTGAGTGCTAATTCTTGTTCGTTTTGGTTTAATTTTTCAAAATCAAGTATTTGCATTTTTATCCTTTAAGAGAGCATTTTTTCAATAGGTAAAACTAAAATCGCACTTGCGCCTTCTTTTTTTAAAGCTTCCATAGTTTCCCAAAATAAATTTTCTTGACTTACCATATGTAGTGCCACTCTAGCTTTATCATTTTCTAAAGGTAAAATCGTAGGTTTTTCAACACCTGGTAACAAGGCTGTGATTTTTTCTAACTTTTCAATAGGAGCATGCAACATGATGTATTTTGACTCTCTTGCTTGCATAACTCCATTAATCCTAATGAGTAATTTATCGATTAATTCTTGTTTGTGTGAAGCTAAACTTTCTTTTCTTTGGATAATGCAAGCTTTTGACTTATAAATTACCATAACTTCTTTAAGTCCGTTTGCTTTTAAAGTAGCTCCACTTGAAACTAAATCACAAATTCCATCAGCTAAATTTGCACTTGGTGCTACTTCAACTGAACCTGTTAACATACAAGTTTTATAAGGAATGTTATTTTCTTCCATAAAACGCTTTAAAAGCTGTGGATAAGAAGTTGCTATGCGTAAATTTTTAAAACTTTCTATACCTTTATACTCACTATTTTCTGGTAATGCTAAAGACAAGCGGCACCCACCAAAATCAAGTTTTTTAAGCATTATAAAATCTGCATTTTCGTTTTTTGATTTTCTTTCTAACTCATTTTCTTCTAAAACATTTTCTCCAACTATGCCAAGATCTACTACTCCATCAAAAATTAACCCTGGTATATCATCATCTCTTACTCTAAGTAAATCAATAGGTAAATTTGTAGAAAAAGCAATTAAACTTTGATCGTGTATGCGAAGTTTTACGCCTATAGACTCAAGCAAGGCAATAGAATCTTTACTTAAACGACCTGATTTTTGTATAGCTATGCGTAATCTTGAATTTTCTTGCATTTTTTTCCTTTTTTGTAGTTAAAAAAATTAATAGTAGCAAAAAATGGATAAAAATACAAAAAATAGTAAGTAAATAAATAAAAATAAGAAGTTTTTAGCCTTTAAAAGGCTAAAAATTAAGCTACGAATTCGATGAAAGCCATTTCTGCAGCATCGCCACGGCGGATTCTTGTTTTGATAATTCTTGTATAACCACCATTTCTATCTGCGAATTTAGGTGCAATTTCTGTTACAAGTTTATTTGTAGCTTCTTTATCCTGCAAGCTAGCAAAAACTGCTCTGTGAGCATTGAAATCACCTTTTCTTGCACGAGTGATCAATCTTTCAACATAACCTCTTAATTCTTTTGCTTTAGGTAATGTTGTTTCTATTTTACCTGCTTTAATAATAGCAATGGTAAGGTTTTTTAATAAGGCTGCACGATGAGTAGAAGTGCGACCTAACTTTCTATATCCATGTCTATGTCTCATTGATTATCCTTCATTTTGTGCTTTTAATTCTGTAATTTTTTTCTTTAGCGTTTCTTTTGCACTATCACTGAGTTTTGAATTTCCTATAGGAAAACCTATAGATTCCATTACACTTTTAATCTCATCTAAAGATTTTTTACCAAGATTTTTTAAATCTGCAAGTTCACTAACACTCATTAAGGCAAGTTCACCAATATAAACTACATTTGCTTTTTCTAAGCAGTTAAAACTTCTTGCACTTAAATTTAACTCAGTTATATTTTGAAGTAATTTTACATGTTCTACTTCATTATTTGGTGTTTGACTTCTTACAACGCTTTGTGCATTAGTAATTTTATCAAACACTGATAATTGTTTATACATTGCTTCTAAAGCATTTTTAAAAGCATCACTTGGTGAAATTTGACCATCAGTTGTGATTGTAAAAACAACTTTTTCATAATCTGGATTATCTTCAAAAAGCACTTTTTCTATATCATAAACCGCATGTTTTACCGGAGTAAAGAACGCATCAAGTGCTATAAATTCAGGATCTAAGAAATTTTGAATTTCTTCAGAAGGCACATAACCTATACCTTTTTCAATGATTAAAGTAAATTCTAAATCTGCATCTTCATTAATCGTTGCAAGGTAGCTATCTGCATTCACAACTTCAACAACTTCATTGTCTAAGTCTTTTCCGCAAATTTCTTTTGGTCCTTTAAAACTAAAAGTTACGATTTCTTTTTCAGAATCTGTTTTTAGTTTAAATCTTAATTTTTTTAGATTGATAATAAACAATGCTACATCTTCAAGCATACCACGCATACTATCAAATTCATGTGCTACGCCTTTGATTTTAACTCCTGTTGGAGCAAAACCTACTGTGCTTGAATAAAGCAAACGACGCAAAGGATGCGCCAAAGTAATAGCATAACCGATTTCAAAAGGCCATGCACTTACTTTTGCTACTGTATCACTGATATTTTCAATACTAAACTCTGTTGGTGTATAAGCAGAAGTTGTAATATGTCTCATATCAAAAACCTTTATTATTTAGAGTACAACTCAACGATATATCTTTCCTCAACTGGAATGATAACTTCTTCTCTTTCAGGTTTTCTTGTAAAAATTCCAAATCTTTTATCTTTTTCTACATCAACCCAAGCAACTATACCAGTTTGAGCAGTAAGTTCGATCGCTCTTGAAATTTGAGGATTGTTTTTGCTTTTTTCAATCACTTCAACTTTTTGACCTGCTTCTACTCTATAACTAGGAATATCTACTCTTTTACCATTTACTAAAATGTGTCCATGAGTTACAAGTTGTCTAGCAAAACGGCGTGTTGTAGCAAAACCCATTCTATAAACAACATTATCAAGTCTTTGTTCTAAAAGCTGGATTAAAAGCGCACCGGTATTGCCATCTTTTCTAGCAGCTTCACTAAATAATCTTCTAAATTGTTTTTCACTAACACCATACATAAATTTAGCTTTTTGTTTTTCTCTTAATTGAAGTCCATATTCACTAATTTTAGCTTTTCTTTGTCCATGCTGACCTGGTGCGTAAGGGCGTTTATCTAAAGCACTTTTACCTGCTAATCTTCTTTCGCCTTTCATTGCCAAGCTTAC
Organism: Campylobacter sp. IFREMER_LSEM_CL1097; assembly: GCF_025772225.1. Taxonomy (NCBI): domain Bacteria; kingdom Pseudomonadati; phylum Campylobacterota; class Epsilonproteobacteria; order Campylobacterales; family Campylobacteraceae; genus Campylobacter; species Campylobacter sp. IFREMER_LSEM_CL1097. Next base: position 5,943 of record NZ_JAKMRT010000015.1, read on the forward strand.
GCCAAGTCGTCTTTCTAATTTTTCTACTGGTCCTCTATATCTTGCCATTATAATTCTCCTAAATCTTATATCTTATTCTTAGACACGACGACGTTTTGGTGGTCTACAACCATTATGAGCTAATGGGGTAATATCTTTTAAGAAAGTTACTTTGATACCTTCCATAGCACCTACACTTTTAACTGCTGTTTCACGACCACTTCCTGGCCCTTGTACTTTAATGCCTACTTCTTTAATACCATGTTCTTTTGCTTTATTTAAAGCATCTTCTACTGCTTGTTGTGCCGCATAAGGAGTTGATTTTTTAGAACCTTTAAATCCTAAACCACCTGCACTACTCCATGCAATAGCATTTCCCATTTCATCAGTTACAGTAACCATAGTATTATTAAATGTTGCACTGATATAAACTATACCTTTAGCTATATTTTTTTTAACTATTTTTTTCTTAACAACTTTTCTTTTTGCCATTTTCTATCCTTATGATTTTGCACCAACGGTTTTTCTCTTACCTTTTCTAGTTCTGGCATTTGTTTTTGTTTTTTGACCACGAACCGGTAAGCCTTTTCTATGTCTTAAGCCTCTAAAGCTTCCTAGATCCATTAATGCTTTGATATCCATAGCAACTTGTTTTCTAAGATCACCCTCAACCATATAGTTTTCTTGAATTTCTTTACGGATAGCCGCTGCTTCGTCCTCACTTAACTCATGAACTCTTTTATCATAAGAAATTCCGGTTTTATCTAAGATTTTTCTTGAAGTATGTAAACCTATACCATAAATATAAGTCAAACCATATTCAATTCTTTTTTTCTTTGGTAAATCTACACCTGCAATACGAGCCATAAATTATCCTTGTCTTTGTTTGTGTTTTGGATTTTCGCAAATAATGCGAACTACGCCTTTACGACGAACTACTTTGCATTTGTCACACATCTTTTTAACAGATGGTCTAACTTTCATGCTTTACTCCTGTTATTGTAAATTCCACTTTTTTACAACTGCACCAGGTTTTTAGAGCAACCAACTATTTTCAAAATAAGTGGTGATTTTGAAAATACTTCTTCATACAGTTTTATTGCAATTTCTGCAAAAGTGCTAATTATACTTTACTTTTGCTTTTAAACAACTTAGACTTATTTGTATCTAAATGTAATACGACCCTTATCAAGACTATAAGGCGTTAGCTCTACTTTAACTCTATCGCCAGGCATAATTCTAATATAATGCATACGCATTTTACCTGCAATATGACAAAGTATCACATGTTTATTATCTAATTCGACTTTAAAAGTCGCATTAGGTAAAGCTTCGATTACATTACCATCGATTTCGATAATATCATCTTTTGCCAATATTTCTCTCCTTTCTATAAAATACAAAGCTATTATTTTATCACAATTTTTCTTTTTAAATTTTTAATATTTTTTTTACAAACTATAATATTTTTTACTATAATTACAAAATTACTACAAAAAGAAAGTATTTATAGATGTCAAAAACTTTAAAAAGAGGTGATTTTAAAACTCTTTCCTTATCTTCTTTGGGTGGAGCTTTAGAATTTTATGATTTTGTTATTTTTGTATTTTTTGCTAATTATATTTCAAGAAATTTTTTTCCTAGTGATTTAAGTGATTTTTGGAAACTTTTAAACACTTATGGGGCTTTCGCAGCAGGATATTTAGCTAGACCAATCGGTGGTATAATTATGGCACATTTTGGAGATAAAATGGGTCGCAAAAAGATGTTTATGCTTAGTATATTACTCATGGTGCTTCCAACTTTCTCTCTAGCTTTTATACCTACTTTTGAAACTATAGGATATTTTGCTCCTATTTTTTTACTACTTGTTAGAATAGCTCAAGGTATAGCTATAGGCGGAGAACTCCCTGGCGCTTGGGTATTTGTAAAAGAACATGCACCCGATGGAAGAGATAGTTTTTATATTAGCGCTATTAATGTTTCTATGGCTTTTGGAATTCTTTTAGGTTGTATTGTTGCCTTAGCGATTAATCATTACTTTGATCAAGAAGCAATTTATGAATATGCTTGGCGTATTCCATTTGCTATAGGTGGATTTTTTGGTATCATTTCTATATATCTTAGAAAATTTTTAGAAGAAACACCTGTTTTTCAAAAAATGCGACAAGAAAATGATTTAGAAAAATTTCCTTTAAAAACACTTTTTAAAGAAAAAAATATTTATTTAGACATCATTGCTTCTATGCTTTTAACTTGGATGCTCACAGCTTGCGTAATAATACTTATTTTACTTATGCCTAATTTTATATCAGAAGTTTTGATTCTTGATAAAACAGATGCGATTTTAATCCAAATGTTTGCAATAGTGATTTTATCTTGTGGAACTTTACTTGCTGGAATTTGGGTTGATAAATTTGGTTTTTTAGCCACCGCTTTAATTTTTACCATAGGATTTAGTTTATCGTGCTTTTTTTATTTTTATTTTTTCTATGCTCAAATTTTGCATTTGAGCATATATTTTTATTTTATAGCGTGTTTTTTTGGTGGTATTAATGCTTTAGCACCTATTTTAATGTGTAAAATTTTTAAGCCAAGTATTCGTTTTAGTGGAATTTCTTTTTCTTATAATATAGCTTATGCAATAGCGGGTGGTTTCACTCCTCAACTTGTATTTGCATTACATTCTTTGGCTATAAAACCTGAAAATCCTTTCGTGTATGGAATTTTTATTTATATTTTGTTTTTATCCCTGATAACACTGATAACTACCATATTTACTTATAAGAGGTTAAGATTTTAATGTTATAATTAAAAAAAATTATTAATTAAAAATTTAATAAAATTAAAGGAAAATGATTATGAAAATTTTTATTGTTTTAATACTTTCTTTGTTGCCACTTTTAGCATTTGAAATGATTACACCTATACCAGAAAGCATTCCTTATAATAAAGAAAAAGCTATTTTAGGAAAAAAACTCTATATGGATACAAGTTTATCAAAAGATAAAAAAGTATCTTGCAATAGTTGTCATGATATTGCAAATTTTGGAGTAGATAATAAAACTTTTTCAACAGGTATTAATGGCATAATAGATGAGCCATTCCATACTCCTACAAATTTTAATGCCGTTTTTAGCCTAGCACAATTTTGGAGAGGCAATGCAAAAGATTTACAAGAACAAGCCAAACATCCTTTGTTAAACCCTAAAGAAATGGGGTTAAAAGATGCAGATGAAGTGGTGCAAATAGTAAAAACTAACGCAATTTATGAAAAAGAATTTAAAAGACTTTACGGAGAAGTTACCTTTGATAATATAGCAGATGCTTTAGCTGAATTTCAAAAAACCTTACTTACGCCAAATTCCCCATTTGACCGCTACTTAAAGGGAGATAAAAATGCTATAAGCGAACAAGCAAAAAGAGGCTATAATGCCTTTTTATCAAATGGTTGTATAGCGTGCCATCAAGGACAAAATATAGGTGGAAATATGTATCAAAAAATGGGAGTATTTGTTCCTTATGATAATGGAACAAATTGGAAAGGACGCTATGAGATCACTCAAGATCCTCACGATCAATTTGTAGTAAAAGTGCCAAGTCTTAGAAACATAGCCAAAACTGCTCCTTATTTTCATGATGGTTCTATGCCAACACTTGATGCTTGCGTACAATTTATGGCGTATTATCAGCTTGGTAAATTTTTAGAGCAAGATGTAGTTGATGATATAGTTGCATTTTTAAATTCTTTAACAGGAGAATACCATGATCCACTCAAATAAAAAAACTTTCTCTTTTTTAAAACAATTCATCACTTTATCTATAGTGGTTTTGGTATTGCTTTTAACTTTGACTCTATTTATTTTTAATACTTACAATACCACCAAAAGAAATTCACTTATTATGGATTCTTTTCAAAAATTAGAAATTCTAGATACTAAAATAGATGAAATTTTTAAAAATAAACTAAATCTACAAAACTATGACATTAGCGTTAAACTAGTAAAAGATTTTGAAAATACTTTAGCTATTTTAAAAGCTAATGAAATAGATACTAAAAAGCTAGAAGCAATTTTTCAGAAAAAAAATACACAACTACAACATTTTAAATCAGCCAATTCTATTGCTATAAATTCAAAGCTTTATCTTTACGAAATTCAACAAGAAATCATCAAACAAACAAATCAATTAGCACTCACTACTCAAGAGGCTAAACAAATAGAATATATAGGAAATATTTTAAGCATTATAGGAACTATGGATATATTAGAACCTTTAGCACAAAATAGATTACAAAATCTTGTCACAAATTTAAACGCAAAAGATTCTCAATTACCACAAGAGTTATTTGAGCTTTTTAATACACATTGTAAGATGATATTAAGTCAAATTAAAATATTAAAAGACAATTCTCAAAGTTTTCTTGATCAAGAACTGCAAAAACAAATTCTAGCACACCAAAATTTAATTGCTAAAAATATCAATCTACAAAATAAATATAATCTTTATACAGCTATAGGAATTTTCCTATTTACCTTAGTTGTATTGATTTTTTTCATACTTTTAACATTAAAAAAAGTAATCATACCTATATCTTTACTTGAAAAACTAAGTGCAAATCTAGCAGGAGAACATGCGAATTTAAGTGCAAGATTAGACATTGATAAAAAAAGCGAATTAGCTACAAGCGCTGGCTATATTAATTCTTTCATACAGATAGTGCAAAATTCAGTTTTAGAAGCCATACAAACTGCAAATTCAAGCCACAAAAGCTCACAAAAACTTTCCCGAAATGCTGAAATTTTACAGCAAAGTTCACTTTTACAGCATGAGCAAATTTCTAATGTCCATGAAATAAGTTCTGTTTTAGAAAGTCATATAGACTTAACTCAAAATCTAGCTAAAAATACTATAAAAGATATGCATGATATGCAAGAAGTTATGGGAGAAGTTGAAAAAACACTTAAAGAGTTAATAGAGCTTATATTACTAAGTGGAGAAAAAGAACAAAGTGTTTTAAGTGCTATGGATATACTAGTACAAAGTGCTGATAGTATTGTAGAAGTTACAGCAGCTATTAAAGATATAGCCGATCAAACTAACTTACTAGCTTTAAATGCAGCTATTGAAGCAGCTCGTGCAGGAGAACATGGTAGAGGCTTTGCTGTTGTTGCTGATGAAGTTAGAAACTTAGCTGATAAAACTACAAAATCTTTAGTCGCTATAGAAACTACTGTAAGAACTATAGTACAACAAATCAATGACAACAAAAGCTTGATGGATGGAATTCATCAATCCATGAGTGATACTTCCAACAAAGCTAATATCTTACAAGGTGAAGTCGGTGCTTCTATAGAAAAATTAAAAACAAGTATCCATTCTACTAAAATTATGGAAGAAAAAAGTGATGAGTCAAAAGCTAAAATGAATGAGTTAGAACAAAATGTAGAAAAAGTGACTGAGCTTGCAAATTGTGTTAAAAACTATTCACTCGAGCTAACACAAATTTCACAAGATGTTTTAGAAAATGCTTCTAAACTTTCAGAAAAACTAAAAACATTTGAGTAAGAAAGTTTAAACTTTCTTACTTAGATAAAATATCTGCTTTGCCATTTATAATTGCAACACAATGCTCATAATGAGCAGCATTTAATCCATCTTTGCTTCCTGCTTCCCAATTACCTTTTAAATGTACCGGTGTGCCATCTTTTTGACATACCATAGGCTCTATGCAAAATACCATGCCATTTTTGATTTTAGGTCCACTTTTTGCACTAGCACCTGGTTCTAAATAATTTGGAATTTCAGGCTCACCGTGTGGCTTTTTACCTATACCATGACCACAATAACCTTTCAAAGGTACAAATCCTCTTTTAGCGATAAACTCGCCAAGCTCATATGAAAGCTCTTTAAAACGCATACCTTCTTTGATAATATCTATAGCATAATACAAAGCATCTTTAGCACAAGCAATCAAAGCCTCATCAGTGGCTGAAATTTGACCTATAGGTATAGTCCTTGCTGCATCTCCATAATATCCATCTATGCAAGTACCCACATCAAGCCCTAAAATATCGCCTTCTTTTAAAATACGCTCATCCCCTACACCATGAATGCAAGCTTGATTAAGCGAGATACAAATACTACCTGGAAAACCATATAAGCCTTTAAAAGATGGTTTTGCACCATGATCAAGTATAAATTCTTCTGCTTTAATGTCAATTTCTTTTAAACTCATACCCGGAACTATAATGCCCTCTAGATAGTCAAGCGTTCTAGCTACAAGTTCATTTGCCTTGCGTAGTTTTTCTATTTCTGCTGGTTTTTTGATTTCTATCATTTATATTTTCCTTAAAATTTTTAAAAATTTAGCATTTATGCGCTTTTAAAAGCTTTAAGGAAAAACCTTAAGTTTTAAAACTTAAGGTTTTAACATACACTTGTAAGATTAGTAGCTAGGCCACCTAAAGAAGTTTCTTTGTATTTTGAGTTCATGTCTTTGCCGGTTTCATACATAGTTTTTATAACCTCATCAAGACTTACTTTTGGAGTTGATTTTCTACTCATTGCCATTCTAGCAGCTGAAATTGCTTTAATCGCTCCAAAGGCATTTCTTTCTATACAAGGAATTTGCACTAAACCACTTACTGGATCACAAGTTAAACCTAAATGATGCTCCATTGCAATTTCAGCAGCATTACAAGCTATATTTGCATCAAAACCCATTACAGTAGCCATAGCTCCTGCTGCCATAGAACTTGCACTACCAATTTCAGCTTGACAGCCAGCTTCAGCACCACTTATACTTGCATTTTTCTTATAAAAAGAGCCTATTAACATAGCAGTAAGTAAAAAATTAATGGCTTTTTCATCGTTAAAACCAATAGTATGATTTTTAAGATAAAGCATTACAGCAGGCACAACAGCACATGCACCATTAGTTGGTGCAGTTACCACTCTAGCTCCACTTGCATTTTCCTCTGCAATAGCAATAGCATATAAAGAAATAAAATCAATAATTCCTAAAGGATCACTTGTCATAGCCAAACGCTCATTAAGTCCTTTGGCGCGGCGTTTTAAATGTAAATTCCCTGGAAGAAAATCTGAGCTTGGATGAATACCATTATAATAAACTTCTTGCATTACTTCCCAAATTTCTAAACAATAAGCTCTAATTTCTTCTTTAGTGTGAAATTGAAGCTCATATTCATAAGAGAGTTTTGCTAGATCCCATGAATTTTCTTCGCAAATTTTTAAAGCATCGCTTGCGTTATTAATATCAAGTTCTAATTTGGTATGTTTTTGCTCACAAGCTCCGTCTTTGTGTTTTTGAAGTTCAGCTTCACTCATAACAAAACCACCGCCTACCGAATAATAAATTTCTTCAGCAATGATTTCTCCATTTTCATTATAAGCACTTATTTTCAATCCATTTTCATGCAAAGGTAAAAAGTCTTTTTCAAAAATCAAATCTTTATCATAATCAAAATTTAATTCTTTTTGAGCATCTAAAACCAAAATTTTATCTTGCAAAATTTTATTAAACACACGATCTTGCAAAGAAACATTTAATTCTTTTGCTCTTAAGCCACTCAACCCCCATATAATAGCTTTATCACTTAAATGGCCTTTACCAGTAAGCGATAAAGAGCCATAAAGTTTGATTTGAATTTTTGTAATTTGTGTGATTTTATCTTTGATTTTTTCACAAAACATATTCCCTGCTAGCATTGGTCCTAAAGTATGAGAAGATGAAGGACCAACACCAACTTTAAATATACTTAAATTACTACTCATTCATCAGCACCTTAAAAAGTATAAATTACAGTGATGATTGTCAAAATACCTGTGATAAACACAAATGCATCTAAAGCTTTGTTTTGGAATTTTTTCATTTTAGATACAGTGTAAATTGCAATCATAGGCATTAAAAATAAGATTGCGGCAATGATTGGACCACCTAAGCTTTCAATAAAACCTAAAATACTTGGATTTACATAAGCAGTAATTAACATAACAATATACATTACCAAAGTTGAATAAACTGCGATTTTTTTCAAATCCGGATTATCATTACCTGCTAATTTACAACATTTTCTAACTATACCATAAGCACCTTCCCTAGCACCAAAATAATGCCCAAAGAATGAACTAGAAATTGCTAAAAATGCGATTAGTGGACCACCATAAGAAATAAATGGATTATCAAGTTTATTAGCAAAATAAGAAAGTACAGGTATGTTTTGTGCTCTAGCTTCAGCAAGTTCTGCAGGAGTTAAAGAAAGCACGCAAGATACCACAAAAAACATTACAAAAGCAAGTAACATTACAGAAGTTCTAAATAACACTTGATTTGCTTTTTGTACTGAATTTTCAGGATATTGTCTTTTTACACTTAAAGAAAAAGTAGAAATCGCTGGTGAGTGATTAAATGAAAACACTAAAACCGGTAAAGTTAGCCATACTATAGTAATAAATTCTTTTGTTCCAGGAATAGCACTAAAACTTTCAAACGACCATTGCGGGATAAGATATAAAGAAAATAAAAATAAAATAGCACATAAAGGATATACAAGCCACTCACATACTTTAGTAATTAATTCTTCACTAAAAAGCATAATAAGCATAAAAATACTTACTAAAACAAAAGCAAAAAGCGCTCTATAAAAAGGAAGTAAATTAGCTATAGTTTTTCCTTGCTCATTTACACTTGTTTGATACATAGCACTAATTGCATTTGCGAAAGAACCATTTGGATCTAAAAGTGGTAAGAATTGATTATAAATAAAACTCTCAAAAGTATTAGTTATACCTACACAATATGCTAAACAAATTGGGAAAATTGCAAAGAAATAAAGCACAGAAATAAAAATACTTACTTTTCTACCAAAATACTCTTCAGCCGCATGAGTAATATCTTTATCATTACCATTTGCTTGACATACAAAACGACTTAAGGCTCTATGGCTTAAATACACCATTGGAAAAATAATCAAAGCCATTACAACAACTGGCCAAAAACCACCAACACCTGCTTTAATAGGTAAAAATAAAATCCCCGCACCAACTGCAGTCCCAAAAAGAGAAAGCATCCAACGCGTATCAAAAGAATTCCACTTAAGATTATCCACATTTTCTCCTTGTAAAAAATAATAAAAAAAGCTTTTACCTAAAAACTTTTTGTATTATTTTACAAATATGCTCTTGAGTAGTTTGGCGTGATTTTTTCCCTTTCATTTAAAGCAACTGCGGCTTCATTTGCAAAATTTGGATTTCTTAATAATTTTCTACCATAACAAACTAAATCACACACCTCACCCAAAAGCAAAGCCTCACCTTCGCTAGCACTATTTATAAGACCCACGCAAGATATAGGAATTTTAACAACTTCTTTTAAAGCCTTAGCATAAGGAGCTTGGTAAAGTGGTGCTATATTTGGCACTAAAGAAGGTTTGTTGATATTTCCACCTGCTGAAATATCTAACATATCAACGCCTAAATTTTCTAAAATCAAGGCAAGTTTTTTACTATCTTCCAAATTCCAACCACCCTCTTGCCACTCTGTAGCTGAAATTCTTACAAATAAAGTAATATCAACTTCTTTTTTTATACGCTTAATGATATCACACAAAAGACGCGCTCTATTTTCAAAACTACCACCATATTCATCATCTCTTTGATTTGATAAAGGAGATAAAAATGAACTAAGCAAATACCCATGAGCACTATGAAGTTCTATCGCATCATAGCCTGCTTCTTTAGCTCTTTTAGCACTTTGGATAAATTCTTGCTCTATTTGTAAAATTTCATCTTTACTTAAAACATGAAGTTTAGAAAATTTTTCACTAAAAGCGATATTACTTGGGGCTTTTGATATAGCTTGTTTGCATGAATTTTTACGACCACTATGATTTAGTTGGATAGCAACCTTAGCACCAAAATGATGACAAAGATCGACAAGCCCCTTATGTCCTCGAATTTGAAAATCTCCCCAAAGGCCTATATCATTATCAGCAATTTTTGCATTTTCATTAATCGCACAAGCTTGAACTATGATAAGCCCAACACCACCCAAAGCTCTAGCTCCATAATGTATCAAGTGAAATTGATTAATCTTACCATCTAAAACTTGTGTTTCATACATATCCATAGGAGGCATTACGATGCGATTTTTTACATAAAAATTTCCAATCTTTAGCTCACTCAAAAGTAAAGACATAATACCCCTTAAAATATTTTTTATATTACTATAATAGAAAAAAATTAATTTTTCTTAAAACATAGAGTATTTTAGACCAATATTATAATTTTTAATAGATTATTATTAAAAAAATAGTTTTTAATTATATTTTTTCATTATTAAAACTACAAAACACAATCTAATCAAATAAGCTTTTCTCAAAACACTTTAACATAAAGCTTTTGCGATGCAAAGGTGAATAACCAAATACTTTAATCTTTTCTATATGAGCTTTTGTACCATAACCTTTGTGTTTATCAAAATCATAATTATTATATATTTTAGAAAAATAACACATTTTTTGATCACGACTTACCTTAGCTAATATACTAGCGGCTGAAACTTCTTGCACTTTCATATCAGCTTTAATCATAGTATTAATACCCAAAACACCATAATTTAAATTTCCATCATATAAAATCTCATCTTGGTTAAAATGTTTTTTTATTATCTTTAAACCCAAATTTAAACACTGACTAAGTCCTAAAATATCAATTTGCAAAGGTGAAAAAGCAAGGATTAAAAAATTTGAATTAGAAAGAATTTGCTCATATAATTCTTCTCTTTTTTTTGCACTTAATTTTTTAGAATCAGCTAAACCATCAATATTTTTTAAAAGCTTACAAGCTGCCAAGTGCATATCTCCAGCTAAAGCCCCGCGCCCAGCCTCATCTACTCCAACTAAAGCCACTATTTTTCCTTTATAATAGTGTATTTTTCTACTAAATTTTCTAAAGAATAATTTATATTAGCAGGTGAGCTTGAAGGAAGTTCAAAAAATTCTTGTTCAGGATAAAATTTAGCAAAATATTTACTTGCAACTTTACCTAATACACAAATTTTTTCTATATTTGCCTTATCTAAAATAATACTTATATCATTTGCTTTGGCATAAGAAATAGTTTTATCATCTGAATTTTTTATCTTACAACTTGCTATAACATCCCAAAGTGCTATATGATTTACTTTCAAAAAAGCTTTTTGAACTTGTACTGTTTTTAACTCACACTCAAATAATATTTCAAAGATACGCCAAAAGCGATTTTTACTATGTTGATAATAAAAATTTTCTTCTCTTGATTTAATAGATGGAAAAGAACCTAGTATTAAAACTTTTGAGTGTTCATCAAAGAAAGGTTCAAAAGGATGAGTTAAAATTTGCATATTAGGCCTTGATAAAAATAAAATATTTTATCATTTTTATCAAGATTTTTAAAATTATCCTAAAAATTCTCGTTTGAAGTATTCTTTTGGAGCTTTACATAAAGGACAGGCATTTGGTGCTTTTTTACCACGGTGTATATGCCCACAAACTTCACAAACCCACAATTCTTCTACTTCTGAATTAAAGAAATCTTCTTCTTCAAGCATTTTTTTAAGCGCTAGATATTCTCTTTCATGCTCAATTTCTACTTTACCAATAGCAGTAAATAATCTTGCTATGTTTTTCTTGCCTTCATCTTCTGCAATTTGTGCAAAATTTGGATACATGGTAGTATGCTCGTAATTTTCACCCTCTGCTGCACAGATTAAATTTTTAGCAGTTTCTTCCAAAGCTTTACCATCTACTAATTCATGGTATGCTTTAAATTCAGCTCTTGCATGCCATTTTTCATTTTCTGCAGCTTCTCTAAAATGCTTTGCAATAGCATGCCAACCTTCTTCTTGAGCAATATCTGCAAATAAATCATATTTGTTTCTTGCCATAGATTCACCTGCGAAAGCTTTCATCAAATTTATGGCTGTTAAATCTTTAGTAATGCACTCCATTTCTTGACCACAACAACTAAGCTTTCCACCACCTACATTTTGCACTTCTACTTCATTGCCGCATTTTTGGCATTTATAGCTTTCATATTGTCTCATTCAATATCCTTGTGATTAATTTAAGTAAGATTTTGATTGAAAAACTCACCCAAATGTTATTGTAGCATTTGGGTGCTAAAAGATTTTAGTATTTTAAGAAATATTCTTGAATTTTCTTAGGATCACTTGTTTTAGTTAAAGCAAGCATTAATAATACTCTAGCTTTTTGAGGACTCATATCACCTGTATCAATAAAACCAAGTTTTGCATCAGCATCACTTACTGCAACTCTACCAGCTACTACGCGTGAACTTACCGCTACATTAAGACCTTTTTTAAGCAATTCTTTTAATACATCTTTTTGATAATCATGAATACTGCCAGCACCTGTTCCAGCTACAACTATACCTTTAGTTCCATTTTCAAACAAAGCTTTTGCTGCAACACCGCTACCATCATTTGCATAACTATAAAGAATATCTACTTTTGGTAATTCTTTTAGCTTGCTAACATCAAATGGAGATTTTTTAGTGTGTAATTTTGTATTAGTATTGTAGAAGAATGCTTTTCCATCTACTATATAACCCATATCACCCATATCCGGTGAACTAAATGCATTTACATTTAAACTATGAGTTTTCATAACGCCTCTAGCGCTTTGAATTCTATCATTCATAGCCACCATTACACCTTTATTTTTTGCTTGTGGATCTGCTGCTAACGCTACAGCATTGTAAAGATTTTTAGGACCATCTGCACTAATTGCAGTTGATGGGCGCATTGCACCAACTAAAACAACAGGTTTATCGCTTTTTACGGTTAAATTTAGGAAATATGCAGTTTCTTCCATGGTATCAGTACCATGAGTAATCACAACTCCATCTACATCAGATTTTAAAAGCCTATTGACTTCTTTAGCAAGTTTTAGCCAAATTTCATTTGTCATATCTTTACTATCAATATTTGCAATTTGATCCCCGCTAATTACTGCTAAATCTTGAATTTGAGGCACTGCTTTAATCAAAGCATCAACCCCTAAAACACCTGCTGTATAACCTGTTGTAGCTACCGAACTATCAATCGAGCCTGCAATAGTTCCACCTGTAGCTAAAATTGCAACTTTTGGTTTTGCTTCCAAAATTCCTGCTCCTAAACTTAGTGCCATAGCTGCGCACATTAACATTTTTTTCATGTTAGTCCTTTCATTAGAAATGATAAAAATTATAATGCAACTATGTTTAAATAAAAATAAATTATTAATATAAAAAATACTTTAGTAAATATTCATTAATTAAAGCCATAAATTTGCAATTTTTTTTAGTTTTTCCACATCGCTTGAAGCATAAAATTGAATGTTAGCTTCTTCTTGGATTGATGTTAAGTTAAATTCTTGTTGCAATTGCAAAGCTATAGCCTCGCCTGAATGAATAAGTTTTGTATTTTTACCAAAATACTCTTCCAAAGAATGGGCGATTAAAGGAAAATGCGTACATGCTAAGATTAGAGCATTAGGATGAAATTTAAGCTTATTAAAATAATACTCAAAAGCAGCTTTTAAAAAATCTCCTTGAAAAATCCCTTCTTCAACCATAGGTACAAAAAGCCCAGTTGCTTTTTCTTCCACTTTTAAAAAACCTTCTTTGATTAAAGCTTGCTTATAAGCGTGAGAATCCACGGTAGCTTGTGTTGCAATGACTAATATATTGGAGTTTTTATCTTCTAAAGAGTTTTTAACTGCTAAAACCCCTGCTTCTATAACTCCAAGAACCGGAAATGGTGCATTTACTTTTAGAAATTCTAAAGCATGCGCGCTAACTGTATTACACGCAATAATAAGCATATCGACTTTTTTTTCTTTGAAAAACTCTAAAGCTTCTAGGGAAAATTTAATGATAGTTTCTTTATCTTTAACCCCATAAGGTACCCTTGCGGTATCCCCATAGTAAATATATTCTTTAAAAAGTTTTGCTTGAAGTAAAGATTTTAAAACACTAAGCCCACCTACACCGCTATCAAAAACGCCTAGTCTCATCAAAATCCTTAAAAAGAGAAGAAAGTAGAAAATCTACTTTCTTATAAGCCTACTGCACTTAAGGTTTGGTATTTATTCATATAAATTTGAGCTTCGATTTTTCTCATTGTATCAAGCGCTACTTGAACTACGATCAAAACAGAAGTTCCACCAAAATAAAAAGGCACACCAAACAACTTCACAATAAGCCATGGTAATGTAGCTACAAGCCCTAAATAAATAGAACCTGACAAGGTAAGTCTTGATGCTACTTCATTAAGATAATTTGCAGTTCCTTCACCTGGTCTAATACCTGGTATGAAACCGCCTTGTCTTTTAAGATTTTCAGCTATATCTTTTGCATTAAATACAATTGATGCATAAAAATACGCGAAGAAAATAACAAGTAAGAATGTTAAAAAATGAAAGAAAAATCCATTTGGATTTAAAAAGTCATAAATTTTTAACACATACTCATTTGTACTTGTTTGCAAAATAGTGCTTGGAAACATCAAAATCGCACTTGCAAAAATAGGAGGAATTACTCCACTTAAATTTATTTTAATAGGTATGTAATTCATAATGCGTTTGTTTTGATTTTGCATGATTACTTTTCTTGAGTAAGAAATAGGAATTCTTCTTTCTCCAAGCTCTACTACTATAATAGCCCAAATAGTAAGTAAAATTACAACTAAAATAGCAATGATAGTCAAGAAATTCATCTCACCTGTATTTACCAAATTTACTGTTCCACTAATTGCACCTGGAATTGTAGAAACAATACCGCCAAAGATGATCAAAGAAATACCATTTCCTATACCGCGTTGAGTGATTTGCTCACCTATCCACATTAAAAGCATGGTACCTGCAAGCATAGAAATAGCAGAAAGTGCAATAAAAGTATTCATATCAATCATAATAGCTGATTGACCTGCTTTTCCATGAAGACTTTGCAAGCCTATAGAAACACCTATACTTTGCACCAAAGTGATAACTATAGTAGCATAACGGATAATTTGCATATATTTTTGCATACCATCGCGCTCTTTTTTCATCTTTCCTATGTTAGGAAAAGTTGCCGCTAAAAGCTCCATAATAATCGAAGCAGTAATATAAGGCATAATGCCTAGAGAGATGATGCTAAGTCTTTCAGCAGCACCCCCACTAAACATATTAAACAAGCCTAATGCATTAGATGCATTAGAATCAAAAAATTCCTTGATAACACTGACATTAACCCCCGGAACTGGAACATAAGCTAATATTCTATAAGCAAATAAAAAAGCTAATGTTATGAGAATTTTATTTGTCAATGCTTTATTCATTATTTTTGTCCGCTAAAAGTGATCTTCTCGTCTTTAATTTTACTAGCAAGATCTTTAGCACTTGCTCCAATAAGCTTAACTTTATTTACATTTTTTGAAAGCTTATGAATACTATTGATTGTTTCAAATGTAATTTCGCTAAGCTCTTTGATTGCTGTGATTTTTTCAACATTAATCACATAAGGTTTTTCAAATTTAGAAGTAAAGCCTACTTTTGGTAAGCGTCTTTGAAGTGGTTGTTGACCCCCTTCAAAACCTCTTTTTTCGTTATAACCTTTTCTAGCAGTTTGGCCTTTTCCACCTTTAGTAGAAGTTTTTCCCATACCACTACCTTGACCACGGCCTATTCTTTTGGTTTTATGTGTTGAACCTGGTGCTTTTGTTAAATTCATTGATTATCCTTTAAGCATTGTAAGTGCTTTGATAGTAGCACGCACAACATTTGCTGAATTATTTGAACCTAAAGACTTAGTTAAAATGTCTTTAATACCTGCAAGTTCCACGATAGGACGTGTTGAACCACCTGCAATAACCCCTGTACCTTCACTTGCTGGTTTAAGTAAAATTCTACTTGCGTTGTATTTTACTTCTACATCATGAGGGATAGTTGAACCTTTTGTTTTAACTTCAACAATGTTTTTAAAAGCATCATCAACTGCTTTTCTGATAGCATCTGGAACTTCTTTAGCTTTTCCATAGCCCACACCAACTAAGCCTTTTCTATTTCCAACGATAACTAAAGCAGTAAATCTAAATCTTCTACCACCTTTAACAACCTTAGTAACCCTGCCGATATCGACGATTACTTCTTCAAATTCTTCTCTATTATATTTTTCCATCGATCTTCCTTTTGGGTTATAGTTTGATTCCGTTTTCTCTTAGTGCTTCAGCTAAAGCTGCAATCACACCATGGTATAAATAACCATTTCTATCAAACACTGCTTCTTCTATGTTTTTAGCTTTTAAAACTTTTGCAAATTCAGCTGCTATTTTTTTAGCGCCTTCTTTATTTGCTTTAACACCAATTTTTCTTCCATCTACTGCTGCTAAAGTTACTGCTTTAACATCATCGATAGCTTGGATATATAAAGTTCTGTTTGATTTGAAAACAGAAACTCTTGGAAGAGCTTGTGTTCCTGAAATTTTTGCTCTAATTCTTTTTTTTCTTTTAATTCTTAAAGATATTTTTCTTTTTAATACATTTGCTCTCATATTCTATCCTTACTTCTTAGATGTCTTACCAGCTTTGCGGATAATACGCTCATCTGAATATTTAACACCTTTTCCTTTGTAAGGCTCAGGTGGTCTAAATTCACGAATTTGAGCAGCAACTTGACCTACCACTTGTTTATCGCTACCTTTGATAATAACATTGTTTTTATCAACGGTAATTTCTATGCCTTCTGGAATAGCATAGTTGATAGGATGAGAAAAACCTAAAGCAAGTTCAAGAACTTTACCTTTTAACGCAGCTTTATAACCAACACCGTTGATTTCTAAAGTTTTGCTAAAGCCATCAGTTAAACCGATAATGATGTTTTGAGCTAAAGCTCTATAAGTTCCCCAATAAGCTCTACTTTGTCTATCTTCACCTTTAGGAGAGAAAAGAATTTGTCCTTCTTTAATCTCAACATTAACATTTGCTTTTGTATCAAGCTCTTTTGCTAAATTTCCTTTTTTGAATTTTAGCAAGTTACCTTCTAATTTTACTTCTACTCCACTTGGAATAGCAACTGGTTGTTTACCTATACGAGACATTCATTTTTCCTTTTTACTTGTCTACGATATGACTACTTTATAAGAATGGATACCGAATACCATAAAAAGTAGAAACTCTTACCAAATAGTACATAAAACTTCGCCGCCAACGCCTGCTTTATAAGCTTCGTCGTTAGCTAAAACACCTTTTGAAGTGCTTACTACGATAGTACCATAACCGTTTTTAAATCTTTTGATCTCATCTTTACCTTTATAAACACGACGACCAGGTTTAGAAATACGCTTAACTTCGTTAATTACGCTTTTACCTTTTTCATCATATTTTAAAACTACATTGATGAATTTCTTTTTATCCTCTTCAATAACATTAAAGCTTTCAATATAACCTTTAGCTTGGAAAATTCCAAGTAAAGCTTCGATAACTTTAGAATGCAAAAGTTGAGTAGTCTCTAATCTTCTCATCCCTGCATTTCTAATTCTTGTTAGTGAATCTGAAATTAAATCATTTATCATGGTTCTTTCCTCTTACCAACTTGCTTTTTTAAGACCAGGAATTAAACCTTCATTTGCCATTTTTCTTAAGCAAACTCTACAAATTCCAAAATCTCTATAAACTGAATGTGGTCTTCCACAAATTTGGCATCTAGTATACCCTCTAACGCTAAATTTAGGTTTGCGGGCAGCTTTTGCAATCATTGATTTTTTAGCCATATTACTTTCCTTTTGCAAATGGCACGCCAAATAATTCTAATAATTTTTGTGCCTCTTTATCTGATTTTGCTGTTGTAACGATAGAAATGTTCATACCATGAGTTCTTAAGATTTTATCATATTCAACTTCTGGGAACATTAACTGCTCATCTAAACCAAAGTTATAGTTTCCTCTTCCATCAAAACCATCTCTTGGAAGACCTCTAAAGTCTTTAACACGAGGAAGAGCTATAGTAATAAGCTTATCTAAGAAAGCATACATATTGTCTTTTCTTAATGTTACCATTACACCTACTGGGAAGCCTTCTCTTACTTTAAAACCAGCAACTGATTTTTTAGCTTTTGTGATAACTGCTTTTTGCCCAGCGATCAATGAAATAGTATCTGCAACATTTTGTAATACTTTTTGATCTTTTGCTAATTCCCCAGCACCTACACTGATTACAACTTTTTCAATAAAAAGAACAAGCATAGGATTTTTAATATCAAATTCTTTAACTAAAGCAGGTTTGATATTTTGAGTGTATTTTTCTTTCAATCTCATCATCTTATTCTCCTGCCTTTGCTACATTTGAAATATCCATTGGCATTTCTTTATTGATAAAACCGCCATTTGGATTTTTATCACTTGGCTTAACAGCTTTTTTAGCGATTTTACAACCTTCAACAATTACTTTATTTGTCTTAGGAAATACTGCTAAAACTTTACCTGTTTTGCCTTTGTCATCGCCTGCGATAACTTTTACCATATCATTCTTTTTAATTTTTAATTTCATTACAACACCTCCGGTGCTAGTGAAACAATTTTCATAAAGCCACCATATCTTACTTCACGACCTACTGGTCCAAAAATACGCGTTCCGATAGGCTCTCTTTTAGCATCAAGAATAACTGCTGCATTTTCATCAAAACGAATTAAAGAACCATTGTCTCTATGAATTTCTTTTTTAGTTCTAACGATAACTGCTTTTACCACTTGACCTTTTTTAACTTTACCATTTGGTAGAGCTTTTTTTACAGATGCAACGATTACATCACCAACAGTAGCGTATCTTCTTTTGCTACCACCTAAAACCTTAATACACATTAATTCTTTTGCACCGCTATTATCAGCAACTGCAAGCCTAGTAAAACTTTGAATCATTACTCAACTCCTGCTGATACTATAGTTTTTAAGCGAAATGATTTTCTCTTAGAAAGTGGTCTACATTCAATAGCAACTACAGTATTTCCCACTTTAAGTTCATTTCTTTCATCATGAATTAAATATTTTTTAAAGCGTTTTACGATTTTTCTGTATTTTGGGTGAACCACTTTTCTTTCAACCAAAATTGTTGCTGTTTTATCTCCAGCAATTTGAACAACAACACCTTGAATTTCTCTTTTAAATGCCATTTTCTATCCTTATTTTAAAGCGCTAATTGCAGTATTGATTCTAGCGATGTCTTTTTTAACTTCGCTAATCTCTTTAGGATTAGTTAGCTGCATTGTTTTTAGCTTTTGTCTTAAAGTAAATAAAAGCACCTTTTTTTCTTTTAGCATTGTTGCAAGCTCACCTGCTGTTTTATCTTTAATCTCAGTATATTTCATTTTGGCTCTCTCTTGTAACAAACTTAGTTTTAAATGGCAATTTATGCATCGCTAAAGTTAAAGCTTGTCTTGCCATTTCTTCATTAACCCCTGCCATTTCATAAATAATACGACCTGGTTTAATGTTCATTACCCATTCCTCAACTGCACCTTTACCTTTACCCATACGAGTTTCTAAAGGTTTTTTAGTTAGAGGTTTATCTGGGAAAACTCTAATCCAAGTTTTACCTTGTCTTTTTACAAAACGAGTTAAAGCAATACGAGCTGCTTCGATTTGGCGTGAATTGATACGGCCAGCTTCAGTTGCTTTTAGGGCAAAATCACCAAAAGTAAATTCAGTCCCTCTGTTGGCATAACCTCTGTTACGCCCTTTCATCATTTTACGATATTTTGTTCTTTTTGGCATTAACATGATTATTTACCTCTTCTTGCTCTTCTAGTTTTTTTAGCTGGAGCGTTTTCTTCGGTTTTTTCAGGTTGAACACCCTTTTGTAAAACTTCACCTTTGAAGATCCATACTTTAATACCTATATTTCCATAAGTAGTATGTGCTTCTGCAAAACCGTAATCGATTTTTGCTCTTAAAGTGTGAAGTGGAACACGACCTTCTAGGTACCATTCAGTTCTTGCCATTTCAGCACCACCTAAACGGCCTGAAACTGAAACTTTAATCCCTTTAGCACCTGCTTTTTGCGCTCCTTGAATTACTTTTTTCATTGCTCTTCTAAAAGCAATTCTTTTTTCAAGTTGAGTAGCAACACTTTCAGCTGCAAGCTGAGCTGAAGCACCTGCTTTTCTTTCTTCTTTGATATTGATATTAACTTCTTTTTTGATTAAATCTTGAAGTTCTTTTCTTAAAATATCAACATCACTACCTTTTTTACCAATAATAATCCCTGGTCTTGCAGCTACAACAGTTACTCTTAATTTTTTCGCTGTTCTTTCTACAAGAATTTGGCTAATTCCTGCATAATAAAGTTTTCTTTTTAAAAATGTTCTGATTTTATAATCTTCACCAATATTTTCTGCTAAATTAGCTTTTGTAGGAAACCATCTTGATTCCCAATTTCTATTAATTCCTAGTCTTAAACCAATCGGATTTACTTTTTGTCCCATATTAGCTTTCCTTTTTCACTGATGCTTTTTTAGCTTTTGTAGTTTTTTCAGCACTTGCTTCTACTTTACTAACTTCTACCAAAATGTGTGAAGTTGGCTTTCTAATACGACTAGCACTTCCTCTAGCTCTTGGTCTAAATCTTTTTAAAACCGCACCAGCATCAACACGACAACTTGAAACAACAACTTCATTTGCTTCAAATCCGCCATTTGCTACAGCACTTGAAATAGCATTTGCTATAAATTTAGCACCTTTATTTGGCATAAATTTCAAACTAGCTAATGCAAGCTCTGCATTCATACCTTGAACTTCTCTAGCAATCAATCTCGCTTTAGTTGGAGATAATCTTATGAATTTAATTAACGCTCTACTCATAAATCTCCCTTACTTACCTATTTTTTTCTGAACAGAGCCTTTATGACCCTTAAATGTTCTAGTAGGTGCAAATTCACCTAATTTGTAACCGATATGATTTTCAGTAATATATACTGGGATAAAGCTTTTTCCATTATGAACATTAAAAGTTAAACCTATCATATCAGGTATAATAGTGCTGCGTCTTGACCAAGTTTTAATTGGCTTACCATCGTTAGCTTTTTTAGCAGCGATGACTTTTTTCATTACATGGTCATCAACAAAAGGACCTTTTTTTAGTGACCTAGCCATCTTACTTTCCTTTTCTTCTTGAAATTATTAGCTTATCGCTAGCTTTTTTACGGCGAGTTTTAGCACCTTTAGTTGGTTTACCCCATGGAGTAACTGGATGACGGCCTGAATTTTTCTTACCTTCACCCCCACCGTGCGGGTGATCAACTGGGTTCATCGCAGAACCTCTTGTTTGAGGACGAATACCTCTATGACGATTTCTACCTGCTTTACCGATAGTCACATTTGACCATTCTTCATTACCAACTTCACCGATACTTGCCATACATTCAGCTAAAACTTGTCTCATTTCACCACTTGCAAGTCTTAAGATAACGTATTTTTCTTCTTTACCCATTAATTGAGCATAAGCACCTGCTGAACGGATCATTTGACCGCCTTTGCCTGGTTTTAACTCGATATTGTGTACGATAGTACCCACTGGGATATTTCTTAATTTCATTGCATTACCTGGCTTAATGTCAAGTCCGCTTTCAGCAGCACAAATAACATCACCAACGCTTAAACCTTTTGGTTGTAAGATGTATCTTTTTTCACCATCTCTATAAGAGATTAATGCAATACGACAATTTCTGTATGGATCATACTCGATTGCTTCAACTTTACCTTCAATACCAAATTTTCTTCTTTTAAAATCTATAATTCTGTAAAGTTTTTTAGCACCTGCTTCTTTATGACGGCTTGTGATTCTACCATTATTGTTACGACCTGCATGAGCTGGAAGTTTTACAAGTAATGAACGCACACTAGCTTTTGCTGTGATATCATCAGAGCTTACACCTGTGATGTATCTTCTACTTGGAGTATATGGTTTATAAGTTTTAATTGCCATCTTATGCCTCCGAACTTTCTAAGCTCACACCTTCTGGTAGCTTAACATAGAATTTTTTAAAGCTATTTCTTTGACCTTCGCGACCTCTAAAACGCTTTACTTTTCCATCCATTTTTAAAGAATTAATTCTTACTGGAGTTACACCAAAATATTCTCTTAAAACTTCTTTTAGACCATTTTTAGTCATTTTTGGAGAAGTTTGAATAACTACAACACCTTGCTCTTGAAGGTTTAAGCTTTTTTCAGTGTAAAGTATTGTTTTTATATCAGTAATATCTGCCATTTTAACCCTCTTTTACGATAGATTCAAGCGCTGCTTTTTCAATGATAACAGCATTAAATACAGATACTAAATAAGCATTTACTTCGCTAATATCAACTACATAGCAATTTGCTAAGTTTCTAAAAGCAAGAAGTGTTTTTTCATCTAGTAAATCTTTTACAATTAAAGCATCTTTTAAACCAAGCTTTTTAATAACTGCATTTGCATCTTTTGTTTTACCGCTTTCAATGCTTAAACTATCTACTGAGAATAATGCATTGTTTTGTGCTTTATCAGCCAATGCTCTTTCAAGCGCTAAGCGTTTTTGTTTTTTATTAACTTTTTGGAAATAATTACGATTGTTTGTAGGGCCAAATGCTACAGCACCACCAACCCAAACATTCGTTCTTGTTGAACCTGCTCTTGCACCACCACGACCTTTTTGTCTCCATGGTTTTTTACCACCACCGCTTACATCGCTTCTACCTTTAGTATGAGCTGTGTTTGCTCTAAGGCTAGCAAGATAAGATTTTACATATAAATAAAGGTTGTGAGGATTAACTTCTGCATATTTTGCTGGAAGATCGAGTTCACTAGCTTTTTCAAATTTATCATTTAAAACAGTTACTTTACTCATTTTGCAATCCTTATTTTACCCATAGCACCATTAAATCCTGGTACCGCACCTTTTACTACTAAGATGCCATTTTCTTCATCAAATGAAACTACTTCATTTTTAACAGTAACTTTTACATTACCATAATGACCTGCCATTTTCATACCTGGTTGAACACGACCTGGCCATTCGCGGTTACCGATTGATCCGTGGCGTCTGTGGAATCTTGAACCGTGACTTGCAGGACCTCCGGCAAATCCGTGTCTTTTAACAACCCCACTATAACCTCTACCTTTAGAATTAAAGCTTACTTTTAAGATAGAAGCTTCTTTTAAAGGATTAAGATCAATATCACCTGCTTCTGTGTTTGCTACTTCTAAAGAAGCAAATCTATTATATTCAGCTGAAAGATTGTATTTTTTTTGCTGACCCGCAATGCATTTATTATTTGCTTTGCCTTTTACATAAGCAACCAAAGCTTTTCCATTTTCTACTTCACATACTTTAGTTTGAACAAGTTTAAGTAAGGTTACAGGAATGCTTGGTGTGCTGATTGTTCTACTCATACCAATTTTTTCTACAATGTATTCCATATTCTATCCTTATTTACCCATAGCTCTTACTTCAACATTGACCTCTGGAGCCAAGTCAAGCTTAGTGAGTGAATCTACTGTATCTGGAGTAGCTGCTACAATATCAAGCATACGAGCATGAATTCTCATCTCAAATTGTTCGCGTGAATCTTTGTTGATGTGTGGAGATTTCAAAACTGTGTATCTTTTGATTTTTGTAGGCATTGGCACTGGACCTCTGATGTCAGCACCTGTTCTTTTAACAGCTTCTACAATTGCTGCAACTGTGCGATCTAGAACTCTGTGGTCATAAGCTTTTAGCTTAAGCCTGATTCTTTCCATATTTTTTCCTTTGTAAAGAACTCGTTAGACCCATAAGAATCTAACCACCATATAATAATGATGTTGAGATTATATAAAAAGAGCCTTTGCTATGTCAAGAAATTTATGCATTTTTTTTAATTATTTTCCTTTTAAAAAGGATAAAAATTAAATTTTATAAAATTTACAAGATTTTTTATACATTAAGAAAATCTAAGAAAAAATATAGTATGATTTCAAAATCTAAAGGGGCATTAGCTCAGCTGGGAGAGCACAACGCTGGCAGCGTTGGGGTCAGCGGTTCGAACCCGCTATGCTCCACCATTAATTACAAAGAAATTTATGAAATCACTACAATTTTTTTACGATAATTACCCAAAATTTCAAAAATTTGATGAAAGAAAAATTCAAATTCAAACCCATAAAAACATCATTATAAAAGGTGGTTTTGCAAGTGGTAAGAAAAATTTAATTTTAAATTTTTTATCTTTGTACAAAAGCGAAAATATACTTTTTATCGATTGTGATGATTTAAAATTTCAAGCAAGTGCTTTGGTAAATTTAAATTCGTTTTTAACCTATAATCCACAGATTAAATTTTTAGCACTTTGCAACTTTGCTCATGATTTTGACTTTGCCAGTTTAAAACACCTTAATTTGCAAATCATATTAAGTGTTTGTGATAGCAATTTTCATTTAGATTATTTTGAAGAACTTCATTTAGATTATTTGGACTTTGAAGAATTTTTAAGCTTAAACAAAAAATACGCTGACACTAAAACCATGGTAAGTTATTTTTTACATACAGGACGCAATGTGATTTTAAATCATAATTTTAACACAAACCCATCATACTTAAGAAGTTTTTACACTCCATTAGAGCTTACTATACTCAAACAAATTGCCTTGGAACTTGGGAATGAATTTAGCGTTAATGAGCTATTAAAAACACTAAAAAATACTATAAAAATTTCCAAAGATACCTTATATAAAAGCATAGAAAAACTAGAATCAAACTACACTTTGTATTTTGTAAAAAATCTTGAAAAGAATTTAAAAAAAGTATATTTTTGGGACTTTTCACTAAAAAATTCTCTAAGCATACAAAAAGACTTTAGTGCTTTGTTTGAAAATTTGATTTTAAGCGAGTTGTTTAAATTTGAACAAGAAATTTTTTATACCAAATATTTTGATTTTTACTTACCAAGTCTTAAAAATGCATTTTTATGCTCGCCCTTTAAAGATAAAGATTTACTTAGTTTAAAAGTCAAAAAAATACTTAGTAAAAACCAACTCACACTTTCGACTATTTATATCATCACGCTTTCACAAAGAGATGAGTTTTTCATAGAAGGGGTGCGTGTGATGATTTTACCTTTTGATGAGTGGGCTTTAGGAAATTAATCTAACTCATCAAGCTTATGTTGATTTATGATAGAAATAATAAGCTTAGTATAATTACTTTTGATCTCTGAGTATTTTTCCAAATGACTTGCCGCTTCTTTGCCATCAAGTTTTTCATTTTGATTTATAGCATCCCACCGCCAAGCTCTAAATTCCTTATAAGCATCATGACGATTTAAATTTAGCAAGTATGAATCCACGCTTTCTTGCAAGGTATCAAATATACGAATTTTATGAGTTTTACCTTCACTTCTTTCTTTTGGAATCAAACCTTTCTCGCCCCAAGTCCATTCTCCAAATAAATTATTTGCTTCTTTAGCAAAACGACTTGTACCAGTTGCGCTTTCAATAATTGCTTGAGCTATGGCTAAAGATTTTGGAACTTTTTGGATACGCAGTTGGTATTCCTTGTGATCGTATAAATT
The DNA here is from genome assembly GCF_025772225.1 of Campylobacter sp. IFREMER_LSEM_CL1097. Classification (NCBI taxonomy): domain Bacteria; kingdom Pseudomonadati; phylum Campylobacterota; class Epsilonproteobacteria; order Campylobacterales; family Campylobacteraceae; genus Campylobacter; species Campylobacter sp. IFREMER_LSEM_CL1097. The sequence goes on from NZ_JAKMRT010000015.1 coordinate 31,539, forward strand.
TTTAACGCGATATTTTTCTTTTAAAAACCATAGTTTTTGCACAGCATTAGAATTTAGTTTTCTAAAATTACTCTTTAAAGCTTCCTCAAAAAAAATATCTATAAATTCTTTTTCATTTTCAATTTCTTTGAAAGAAACATCCAACAAAGCATTGATTTTTTTGATAAAAACTTCACGCTTTTCTTTTATACTTAAAGCATAATAATGTTTATCAAAACCTGCTATAAATTCAGCTTTTAAAAATAAAAAACTACTAAGTAAAATTATAATCAGCTTCAAAACAGCACTTTACCTTTCCTCTGAAAAATATTTGATCATCCTCTAATCTAAAATATAAATTTTCTTTGCTTTTTGGCTTTACTAAAATATCATCTTTAACTTTTTGATTTAAATAAGCAAGATAAAAACAAGCTCCCATACCTGTACCACAAGCTAAAGTCTCATCTTCTACCCCGCGTTCATAGGTTCTAACTCTTATAAATTCTTCATTTTCTATTTTAGCAAAATTAACATTTGCATTATATTTTTTACGCACTTCTTTGCATAAATTTACATCAAATTCATTTAAATCATCAACAAAAGTCACCATATGTGGCACACCTGTATTACATCCTTGCCAAATTCTATCTTTATGTTTAAAAGCTTCTTTAATATCCTTCACTCCGCTTAATTTAATCTCTACCATGTCATCATCAACAAATGATTTTATAAGTCCTGCTCCAGTTAAAAAATTTAAATATTGTGATTTTTTTAGATAATGATGAGCAAAATGAGCTGCTGCACGCGATCCATTACCGCACATATTTGCTTTACTGCCATCGCAATTATAAAATTCCCATTCAAAATCATATCTATCATGAGGCACAACTACTATAAGCCCATCAGCACCTATGCCCTCATAACGATTACAAAGAATTCTAGCTAACTCGCTACGATCTTTTTTTTCACCATCTGCAAATACTACAAAATCATTTCCGCTTGCACAATATTTATAAAATTTCATTTTTAACCTTTAAAGTATGTTTTAAAAAATTTAGCACATTTTCTTCAAATTTTTCATAACTTGAAATATTTTTTATCACAAAATCTGCTTTTTTTAGTTTTTCTTCTATATCAAGTTGCAAATTAATTCTTTTTAAGGCTTCATTTTCATCTAAATTATCTCTTTGCATTAATCTTTTTAATAAAATTTCTTTTGGAGCATAAATCAATATACTTTTTCCTAGATCTTGATAATGATTATTTTCAAAAAATAAAGGCAATTCTATAAAAAAAGCCTTGTTTTTTTTATCTAAAATTAGTGCTTTTTGTAAAATTTCTTCTTTGATTTTAGGATGTAAAAAACCTTCTAACTTTTTTTTAGCGTTTAAATCATTAAATACAATAGCACCAAGCTTTTTTCTATCTATTTTTCCTGCTATAAGTAAATCATCATTATCAAAAAGCTTAGCTATAGAATTAGCATTTTCATTTAAAAGCTCACGAGCTATCACATCTGCACTTAAAGTATCAAAACCCAAATTTTGAACTATTTTTATAAAGCTTGACTTTCCACCTGCTATACTTGAAGTCACAAAATAAGCATTTTGCATAATTTAACCTTAAAATATTTTTAGTTAAAATACCTTTTAAATTCTTAAAGGAAGATAAATGAATATAAGTTATGAAGATGCGGGCGTAAGTATAGATAATGGTAATACTTTTGTAGAAGCAATCAAGCCTTTAGTAAAAGAAACTTTTAATGAAAATGTTTTAGGTGGCATAGGTTCTTTTTCAGGCGCTTTTGCCATGCCAAGTGGTTTTAAAAATCCTGTTATGCTAGCAGCAACAGATGGGGTAGGCACAAAGTTGCGTCTTGCTATTGATAGTCAAAAATTTGACACCATAGGCGAAGATTTAGTAGCAATGTGCGTGAATGATTTAATTTGTAATTTTGCTACGCCTTTGTTTTTTCTAGACTATTATGCAAGTGCAAAGTTAGATGTAGAAGTAGCTAAAAAGGTTGTAGCAGGGATTGCTAATGGTTGTAAAAAAGCAAATTGTGCCTTAATAGGCGGAGAAACTGCTGAAATGCCTGGAATGTATCATAACAATGACTTTGACTTAGCAGGTTTTTCAGTGGGCATGGCTGAAAAAGATGAAATAGATAGAAGAAATTTTGTAAAAAATGGAGATATTTTACTAGCTTTGCCTAGTAGTGGGCTTCATTCTAATGGATATTCTTTAGCTAGAAAAGTATTATTTGAAGTACAAAAGCTTAAATTTGATGATAAAATAGATGGTAAAAATTTAATCGATATTTTACTTGAACCTACAAGAATTTATGTAAAAGACTTTTTAAAATTAAAACTCTTCATCAATGCACTAGCTCATATAACAGGTGGTGGTTTAGTAGAAAATTTACCTAGAGTTTTTCCAAGAGGAATAGGTGCTATTATTAGAAAACATCATCTAAAAACTCCTGAAATTTTTTATCAAATAGGCCAAAGCGTAGAAGAAGCTGAAATGTATAGAAGCTTTAACATGGGTGTGGGCTTAGTTATGGTGGTAGATCCATCTAATGTAGGAAAAGTTTTAGAGAACTCAGATGCTTATGTAATAGGCGAAGTTGTGCTAAATGAAGGGGTTGTTTTAGAGTAATTAACTCCCTAGAGTTTGCTAATAAATCACATTGAGCTTAAAAATAAGCTTAATGTGATAGAGTGTATTTAATAAGGAGTTTATTGTTTTTAAATTATTTATAATACTAAAAACTTTTATAGTTTTTATATTCAACATTGGCACATTCTTAACTTTATTGTGCTAATTGTGCTTTTTTAAATTTTTATTTTGTCATTTTATAATCTGTTTTAACAAACTCTAGGCAATTAATTAAACACTAAGCCTTAAAAGGCTTAGTTAATCATTATTAAAATATAAAGTCAAACTGTAAAAATCCCGTATGCGAATGAGAATTATTTGCAAAAGTTCCATTATAATTAAATGACATTTCTAAATCTTCTGCCAAAGAAAAAATCAAAGACGCACTTGCATATTGATAAGTTCTTGGCAAATCTAAGGTTTCGCTTGCTTTTAAGTTTGCAAAATTTACTCTTGATTCTACTTCAGGATTAAAATTAATTCTTGCACCTGCTTCAAATGAAGTGCTAATTTGCGGATGCCATTTATTAAGCCATTTAAGAGACGCTGTACTTGAAAAGAGATTTAATTCACTCTTATAATATCTTTCATGATTTAATGCTCCATCTCCATGCATGCTGAAAGCTTTTGTGAAACCACCTTCATAGTTTAAAGACACCTCAGGAGTAATTATATTATCTACCCCATCTAAATAAAAATTCATACCAGTTCCAATACTTGCTCCATAACCATAGGTATCTGTATTACCATTAGCCTCTCTTTTTCCTTTATCAACAAATTTTTGCACATCATTTTTGGTATATGCTGCTTTGGTATGGAATTTAAAAAAGGCTTCTTTTATCTCATCTTCTAATAAAATATTAGAATACTTCAAACCAGCATACACTGTTTGCATTTTTAAAGAGAAATAATCTTTAGTATCCATATTAGCCTCTTCGGTTCCTACATAAGCTCCTAGCATACCTATATCTTTTAAAGTATGAAAACCTGCTACTACACCTTTAGTATTTCCTTTAGAATAATCATTTGTTCCTAAAAGCTTAATGCTATTAGATGAAAAATAAGGCAATATAAAGCCGTGATAATGCTCATCTGCATCAAAACCTACTAAGTCTTTATTTGTTTTATGATTATTGTGTATTCTTGCATGTTTGTAAGCCATTCTTGATGCATCATCTAAAACAGTATCAAGGAAGAATGATCTCATCATATAAGTGTTAATTATTGTTTGAGCCATAACCGAACCCACTCCAGCACTTACATCTGCTAAGGTTTTATATTGTCCTGTTATAGGATCATAAACTAAATTTAATAAATCATTGTTTGAACCAACATTACCTACTCCTATGCTACCACCACTACCAGTATTATTAACTATATTGTCAGGATTGATAGGTTTGCTTGCATCAAAATTTGGATCTGAAGTATCTACTGTGATATTGTCTATATTTGTAGAGCCACTTCCATTTCCACCTACATTAATAGCTCCATCAAAGCTACCATCTTCATTTGGTTTTACTATCCAATCTCCTACATTTACATTACCATTACCATTATTAGTAATGTGATTACCATCTTTATCAGGTTTAACTGTACCTTGGTTATCTATATTAACATCATTATTACCATTATTAACTATACCACCACCGATATTACCATTGGAACCATTTGAAATAGAAGTATTACCGCCGCCACTACCTACAGTGATA